>CAZVNO010000066.1:0-5001 GCA_964628715.1 uncultured Gammaproteobacteria bacterium
TTTTTAATTTTTTGTTTTTCTTTGCTATGGAAAAGACCGACAATCTTTTGTGAATATCTACCCATGCCATAACCTTTTTCCTTTATGTAAATTGATTGGGTTAAATTGAGATTACCACCAGCACCAGAATAAGCGAAAGCGGCCAAAAAAGTTGCCAAACCTATACCCGGAGGCAAAAACCAAAAATTATTACCATGACCGACAATCCCGCTAAACAAAGCAAGCCAATCTGTTTTTGAACTTAAGATTATAGCCAAAATAAATATAAAAGGAACTCCGATTAGAATTATAGTTTTAGTAATTTTTTCCATCATGCCATAGACTGTTTTACCCACACTCAAGACCGTACCAATAAAAAGTAACATCAATATCGCAATGAATTTAAAATTAGTGATCCCGAAAACTGCCGCCAAAACTTTGGCCGAAGCGGCAACAATACCTGGCAAACCAAAACCGATAAAAGTAGAAATTATAAACCAATAGACGGACCATTTAAAAATTTTTGCGATTCCAACAAATACGCTTTCGCCTTTAACCAAAGCATAGCGTTCAATTTCCATGTTGATAAAAAATTGAAATGTTATACCCAATAATGCTCCCCACACAATGCCCAAACCATAATTGGAAGCTAAATACGGCCAAAGTATCACCTCGCCGGATCCAAGACCAAGAGCCAAAATAACAAAACTCGGCCCAAATAATCTTTTTATACCTACGGGTTGCGGGAATTCTTTATTGCTTAAGGCCATACAAAATTTAAGATCTCGTATTATTTAATAAGGCCACTTTTTACCATACGCTACCAATACTGTAACACACTAAATCTTTTTATTCCAAGCAACGAAAAATATATAAATTAGCTCCGAGAGCAGGATTTGAACCTGCGACATCCACGTTAACAGCGTGGCGTTCTACCACTGAACTATCTCGGAAAAAAAGACCCGCTACAAAGCGGGCTCGTTACGACATGTAACAAACCCATTATAAATTATTATTTTTAGACAAAGTTTTGCTTGTCATATTATTTGCCATAATACCATAATTACAAAAATCTGTCCAGTTCGGAAGTTTGCGTTCAGTATGATAAGCGGCAAAATTCATAACCAAACCATGCACAGAACGAATTTCCGCTTCATCCATTTGGTTCCGATTCATAACGTGAAAGTCACCGGACAATAAAATTTGCAAAATACTAATTTCTTTTAATCCACAGGTTTCAATTTCTTCACCGACCGATTGTTTTAATTCACGACAATTTGGACAAACCAATCCCCCACCAGCAAAATATAGCCCCCCTCTTTTTTTATTATCAGAAGCATTCAGCTCTTCCTTTACCATTGTTGAAAATTTTTTTTCACAGACAACGCACTTGTCGATAATCGGTGAAAATCCAAGAAGCGAAAGCAGAGACATGACAAAGCCATCAATCAAAAAATAATTAAAAACAGCAACTGTTTCAACATAAAAAAGCCATCTTTTTATAAGAGAAAAAATCCGCTGATCCCGTTCCCCGACCTGCACAATAATATCAACAATTTTTACAATTATTTGCGCGCCAAGCAGAGATTCCAGATTTGATCTAATGAATGGGAAAGTGTGCAGAGGCTGGGCAGTAGTCAGATGAAGAATTTCTTTTCCCGGTACGCTCTCTACCATCACGTACGAAAACGGCTCAAGATGAGCCGTATTTTTGCTAACAATTTTTTTCACACCGCGCGCCAAGAGCTCCAATTTTCCCTGTTCTTTTGTGTAAACAGTAATGATCTGATCATACTCACGGAAGTCGCGGCGAGAAAGAATGATTGATTCCATAGTAAGTCTACGCTTTTCGATTAAGCAATTGATTGTCCCTGTCATTTCGACCCCCTCGACTTACGCTCGGGGTAAACTCGAAGTGGAGAAATCCCTTTCTGTACTGTACAGTATGGATCTCTCGACTACGCTTCGGCTCCGCTCGAGATGACAATCAAAAACTACTTTCTACTTTCTAAATAGGTCTGCAAAATCACCATTGCCGCCTTCTCATCTCGACTCGCTCCACTACCATCCATTCTATCTGCTGCGGCCGAAGAAAATCGTTCATCAACAAAATCAATCTTAATCTTGGTCTCATTCTCAATCTTCTCACCAAACTTCCGAACATTCTTTGTATTTTCGTTCTCTTTGCCGTCTAGTCCGGTTGGCAAACCAATAACAACTTTTTGAATACCTTCTTTTTTAATTAAACTAATCAATTCTTTCTCATTTGAAACAATTCCGTACGGCAAAACCACCCCGACCCCGGTATCAGTCCAGGCCAGGCCAATTCTTTTTTTACCGTAATCGATTGCTAGAATGTTCATAATGAATTCCTTATACTAAGCTTTTTCAGTTCTTCTTGAGCAATCTGCTTGGCATGCTGACGGTCAATCGATCTTTCCAACCGATCCGCTTCTACCAGTTTCGCAAGCATTTTTTCATCAATCCCTTTCTCCGTCATTTTCGCTTTAATTATTGCTTCAATATTAGTAAATTTTTTTGATGCAGGATCCCAATCTTTCGGATGGGTTAAGCGAACAATTTTCCCAACCTCTTCAACCGTCAACCCAAGAGCGCTCAGAATATCAAAAGATTCAATCGCATATTTTAGCCTGTCAGATTGTATATTAGGATAAGCCAACTCATTGTTTTTTGAACGTCGTTTTGAAACAATATGATTTGTTAAATCATCGACACTCTTATTATCAATCGGATGATTAGCGGCCCTAAATGCCTGACCTTCCTGCATATCTGACAATGGTATGGCGCCAAATCTCCTATCTTTAACATTTTTTTTAAAATTTTCAATATAATCCCCTAATGAGTTAAAATCTTGAGACCCATGAACAAACTCATGCTGCAGTACTTTCAAAACTTTTGGCATGTCCCCGCTATGGGCTAGATCACTCAATATCTCACCCGGCTGAGGAGGTTCTTCGGCTTTCATGCTGACCACATGTCCTTCATAATTACCCTGGCCCTTTATTTTTTTACGCCCCCATTCCACCTTAGACCCTATATATTCAGGGTCCTCAAGTCTAGCGTTAATAATTTCAAAAAATAGACCCGTCTCTACCAATTCATCCAAGTAGCCAGTTTCCCGTTGAATTCTCTCCAAAGTATCTCTAAGTACCAAATAAGATTGACCTTTTTCTTCAATTTTTTTTATTGTATCTTCAATTGATTCTGAAGATAATATATCTTCTCCCTCAGTCATTTTCTTTTCAAATTCATAAAGGTAAGCCAGTCTTTCATCAAGTAAGGTTTCTTTTTTTGGTAAATTAATTCCTTCTTTTTCTTCTGTAATTACTTCAAGCGTGTCGTGAATTCTTGGAAATTCATGTTTCATAACTCGTTTGGTCGCCGTGTGGCAACTTCATTTCCATCTTTTGTAATAATAAGCGTATGCTCAAAATGAGCATTGAGACTTCGATCAACTGGCGTGATTGTCCAGCCATCCTCGGCAGTTTCAACTTCCGCAGATCCAAGGGTGATCATCGGCTCAATCGCAATCACGACACCTGGTTCAAGCACCCAATTCTCCAATGCTTTATCATAAAAATTCGGCACTCGCGGCTCTTCGTGGACAGCATGGCCAACACCATGACCAACCAAATCGCGCACAATGCCATATTTCCCCATCGACTTTACATACTGTTCAATCGCTTTGCCAATACTTGCAACAGTGGCTCCGGGTTGCGCCGCTCGGATACCTACTTCAAGGGCTTCTTTTGTCACTTCCAATAATTTCAAAACTTCTGGCGGCTGTTTACCCAAAACAACCGTCACCGCCGTATCCGTAAAAAACCCTGATTCATGATTCGTGATTCCTGATTCCAGTGGATACTGCATACCAATATCAATCGTCACAATGTCACCATCTTTTACAATTTTATCTTTTGTGGCAATCCCGTGCACCAATTCTTCATTTCGAGAAAAACAAACAGTCGATGGAAATGGCGGATCACTCTTTCGACCGCGATACCCTTTGAAAGCCGGGATACCACCAACCGCCCGAATCATTCTCTCCGCTTCCATATCAATCTCCCAAGCCGAAACGCCTGGTTTGAGAAGCTTGGCAAGATTTTCCAAAATCTCGCCCATGAGTTTTCCGCCTTCGGCGATGAGTTTGGTTTCTTCTGGTTTTTTGATATATGTCATAATAAAGGTAGTGTATCAGCCAAAGAGAATCTTCTCAATATCATTTCTAACCTCAGGAATGCTCTTGCGGCCATCGACACGCGCTAGCACACCCAATTTGTCATAGTAATGAGCGATTGGCTGAAGAACAGTATTCCCCTGCTCAGCGATCCTTTTTTGCATAACCTCTGGCGTGTCATCGGCCCGACTGGCTCCAGAAGATACCCTGGCTTCGAGGCGGCGCATTATCTCTTCATCTGGAATTGCAATTTCAATTGCGATAACATTATCGGACAAATCATGTTCGGCAAAAAAAGCCTGATACGCTTCGGCCTGGTCAACACTTCGAATTGCCCCATCCAAAACTACACCTTGATTATTACCCAGAGCGCTTTCAATTTTTTGAAAGGCTAATTTGTAAATCAAATCATTTGAAACCAATTTACCAGCTTTCATCTCCGCCAATTTCGCCTTATCAAGAGGATCCGCATCTGGGTCGACATCAAGCGCACGAAGCAAATCACCGGTTGAAAGATGAACATACCCGTATAACTCAGAAATCTGTTTTGCTTGTGTCCCTTTTCCTGATCCCGGGACTCCTAAAAGGATAATTATTTTCTTCATACAAATTACACAATATGATTTTCATCAAAAAAATTTTGCATCGCTTTCATCACAGCATCTCGATCAAATTTACTTATCGCATAAGTATTAACCATCGGTTGCAATACTTCATAAATTTGACGCAAAGAAATTTTTCCATCGCCACGACGACGGACCAAAATCGCTGCACGGATTTTTTCTGCCTGAGCATCATCAAGCGTTTCGATATGCTCGTTATTA
>CAZVNO010000067.1:0-4827 GCA_964628715.1 uncultured Gammaproteobacteria bacterium
TAATTTCAGGCTTTCTTGCGTCCAAATAATCGATTTTGTTTACATCCATGAAATCTTGGGCGTAGCGATGTAGACTGTCTTCTCCATGTTTTTTCATGATATTGCCAAGGATTGGACGACGTGTCCAAATTTCTTGTTTCATGCTCTCGAGGAGTTCGAGAATATTTTCTGCTCCACCAGGTTCCTCATGTTTATCTTGCCCTTGGGAAGATTCCATATGAGAAGAAGTAAGTAATCAATAGAAAAACGATGTGTCCCAGTGTACCAAAAACCGGGTAATCTGTCAATCATGATGCGATTTTTTTGGCTGTGTATAGGGTAAATACCAATCGCTTGACTCAAAGTGTTTCAGTCAACTGATTGGTCCGCGATCATGTCCTCCAGGCATGATTGACGCGGGTCCGGTCGATTGACCGGAGTTGGGGCGGTGGCGCTAGAAGCGTCCGCCGACGTGCTCGTCGCCGGGCTTGGCGGACGGGCTCGGGAAGACCTCGTCCATGAATCGTCGCCATTCGGCGACGGCGAGTCGCTGCTCGGCCGTCAAGGCGGTGGAGCTCTTGGGGAGCCCCCTCACCATATAGAGGAGCTCGTCGAGCTTGTCACCCGGCTTCATGTTGATGATCGTGATACCCAGGAAGAAGATGGTCTGCTCCTGGCTCATGATCACGATCTCGTTCGTTTCGAACGTGACCTTGATCGCCGGCTGATCGCCGATTGTCATTGCCTCGAACCGCATGTCATGTCTCCTTATTTAACCTCAACAGATTGATTCTGATGAGGGGAAGAAAATTGATATCATTTTTATATCAGCTTTCTTCCACGCGCTACTTGATGAATATTCTAGACAGTGCAGTGCCATAGAATGTAAAGAACCCTATAAAAGGCCTTTATGTAGGCGAATTTATAGCTTGCGATTATACACCTTTTTAGAGATTTTGTCAAGCTATGCCTGTGTGTAGATTATATTGGATTTTTTATACACACGCTTGACAAGCAGAGGTATTTTTTTTAGAGTATCGGTACTATTTTTAGTGTTTTGTTTATGATGACTGTACAGCAAATTTTTGACCTCGGACTGAAATACGCGATTGCGGCTGACCCACGTGGTGAAAAGGGTGTTAAACGCCATTTGGCACGCATGAAAAAAGAGTATGATAATCTGGAGTCGAAAGATCAAAAATTTTTTGATGCTGATAAACTCACAAACCCGTATCCTGATAGCCAGATTCATGTGGATGATGGTAAACAAGTGAAGCGAGTATTGGCCGGAATTGATATTTCATCCAGCGATATTTTGCTCGCATCACAGCTCAACGAACGGGGTAAAAAGATTGATCTTGTGATTTCGCACCATCCGGTCGGTAAGGCATTGGCCAACCTCCACGAAGTGATGACTATGACGATCGATGTGTATGAGTCACTGGGTATGCCAGTCCATTTGGCAGAAAAAATGTTTGAAGATCGCGTGCGCGAAGTCGGCCGTGGAGTGCATCCAGCCAATCATTTCAAAGAAATTGATACGGCAAAGTTGCTTGGGATCAATTTCATGAGTACACATACTATCACGGATAACATGGTGGATACTTTTATTCGCGAACATTTGCAAAAGAGAAAACCAGAAGTTGTTCAAGATATTTTGGATTTACTTATGGAGTTCCCGGAATATCAAGAAGCAAAAAAGTATGGTGCTGGTCCAAAGGTTATTTCCGGTTCGTCAGCACATCGGGTTGGTAAAATTTTGGTTGAAATGACCGGTGGAACAAATCCTTCTCCAAAAGTTTATGAGCAATTATCTCAATATGGTATCAGTACAATATTGGGTATGCATATGCGTGACGATGCGATGAATTTGGCAAATGAAAATCGAATGAATGTAATCATTGCCGGTCACATGTCATCAGATTCTCTGGGGATGAATCTCTTCCTTGATGAACTCGAAAAGAAGGGGATTGAGATTGTGCCGTGCGGCGGGCTTATTAGAGTAAGTAGAAATACAAAAAAGAAAAAATAGATTGAAAAGATACAGAGGTTTCGATAAACGTTGAGACCTCACCCAGACCCTCTCCTAAAAGGAGAGGGATTTAGTTTGTGTGCCATTGCCGGTATTTAACTAAACATGATACTCTATTCGTATATGATTTCATTTCTCCGCGGCACAATTCTCGACAAACAGAAACAGTCTTTAACGCTTGAAACGAGCGGTGGCATTGGTTATGAGGTGCACATGGCACCGCTTAAACTTGTTGAAATGAAGGTTGGACAAGAGATCGCCCTTTATACGTATTTGAAAGTTAGTGATAGCGCGCTTGATCTATACGGGTTTGAAACTGCCGACGAGAGAGATTTTTTTACCACTCTCATGACAGTGTCAGGTGTTGGGCCGAAGACGGCAATGAGTATATTATCGCTTGGTGCAATTGATAAAATATCCGGAGCGATTGCTCGGGGAGATGTGAAGTATCTGACAGGGGTTTCAGGACTCGGGAAGAAAACAGCAGAGCGCCTGGTCGTAGAACTCAAAGGGAAAGTGATGAATCAGGAATCAGGAAGTACGAATAATGGATCGAGTGATGCTATGAGTGAAGTGATTGAGGCATTGGTGGGTATGGGGTATGGGAGAGATGAAGCGAAACAGGCAGTGCAATCGATTGACGTCGCTGACAAAACAACCGAACAATTACTTCGTTTGGCGCTCAAGTATATTAAGTAAAGTTTTTGACAGTAAAACAAAAACACCCCGTGTGGGGTGTTTTTTTTCTTTACTAGAGAAGCGTAATACTCGCCACTTGGTCACCTTCTTCTTTGAAGCGCATCACCCTGACTCCTTGGGTGGCGCGACCGAGAGTTGAAATCGTGTTGAGTGGTGTGCGGACAACTTGGCCATTGTTTGAAACAGCCATTACATCTTTTTCTTCGGTATTGTTAATAACGCGAGCGCTGATAATTTTGCCGGTTTTTGCGGTGACAGACATGGTTTTTATACCGCTGCCGCCACGTCCTTGCACCTTGTATTCATCGAGCGGTGTGCGTTTACCTAGACCGTTTTTTGATACGACCAAAAGTTCAAGTACTTTTTTCTTTACAAGTTCTGGCTCGACAATGTCCATGCCAACCACTTCGTCGCTTGATTTCAAGCGCATACCGCGGACACCGCCAGCGGTTCTACCCATGGCACGAATGCCTGATTCTTTGAATCGGATTGCCTGGCCTTCGGCAGTAACTATCATCATATCGTCTTTGCCGGTTGATGGCCTCACCCATTCCAAAAGATCATCTGGTTTCAATTTGAGGGCGATAATACCAGAGCGTCTGACATTACCAAAGTCAGCTAGTTCGGTTTTTTTGATTGTTCCTTTTGTCGTGACCATAACTAGGAATTGATATTTGTTGATATCATCCATCGAAAGCATCGCGGAAATTTTTTCATTTGGGGCGAGTTGCAAGAAATTTACGAGTGCTTGACCCTTGGAAGTGCGTGATGCTTGAGGAATATCATAGGCGCGCAATTGGAATACTCGACCACGGGTTGTGAAAAAGAGCATGTTGTCGTGTGTGTTAGTAGTCACAAGTTGCTCGACCACATCTTCTTCTTTTGTGGTCAGGCCCACAACTCCTTTGCCGCCTCGGCCTTGAGTTTTGAATGTATCTACCGGCATGCGCTTTATATAGCCATCGCGTGTGACCATGATAATCGTCGGTTCATTTGGCACCACATCTTCCATGGTAAATTCTTTGACGCCATGAGCGACAATTTGCGTTCTTCGTTCGTCGCCAAATTGAGCTTTGATTGCTGTTACCTCATCTCCAATAATTTTGAGCATTCGTTTTGGATGAGCCAAGATATCTTCAAGTTCTTTGATCAGGGCTAATTTTTCTCGGAGTTCATCTTCGATTTTTTGGCGCTCAAGGTTGGCCAATTGTTGTAATTTCATTTCAAGAATAGCCACTGCTTGGCGATCGGTAAATTTAAATTTATCCATGAGGTTTGTTTTTGCTTCTTCGCGATCTTTTGATTTGCGGATAAGAGCAATAATAAGATCGATTTTGTCGAGAGCTTTTTTCAAACCTTCCAAAATATGGGCTCGGTCAAGTGCTTTGTTCAAGTCAAATTCAGTCCGGCGTCGTACCACTTCTTGACGGTGACGGAGGTATTCTTCGAGAACTGATTTGATATTTAGAACACGTGGCTGAAGACCGTCGATAAGGGCGAGTAGGTTAACGTGAAAGGTTGTTTGCAGTTCTGTGATTTGGAATAAACGATTCAAAACTTTTTTTGGATAGGCATCTTTTTTGAGTTCGATGACGACGCGGACACCGTCTTTGTTGGATTCATCGCGTAAATCTTTAATTCCTTCTAGCTTCTTTTCTTGGACAAGTTCAGCGATTTTTTCAATCAAATTTGCTTTATTCACCTGGTATGGTACTTCAGTCACGATAATTCTAAAGTGGCCATCTTTTACTTCTTGGATATCAGCTTTGGCGCGCACCACCATGCCGCCGCGCCCAGTCGCATAGGCTGCGAGGATATCTTTTTTATTGTAAATAATACCGCCAGTTGGAAAATCTGGACCTTTGATAAATTCCATGAGCTCTTCGACGCTGATTTTTGGATTATCAATAAGAGCGGTGATACCATCACAAAGTTCACTAAGGTTGTGTGGTGGAATATTTGTCGCCATACCCACAGCGATTCCCATACTCCCGTTCAAAAGCAGGTTTGGTAGTTTGCTTGGTAGGACTCGAGGTTCTTGTTGAGAGCCATCGTAGTTGGGTGAGAAATCAACGGTGTTTTTTTCAATATCAAGGAGACGCTCTTCGGCACTCGCA
>CAZVNO010000068.1:0-4792 GCA_964628715.1 uncultured Gammaproteobacteria bacterium
AGTACTTTTTTTGCCAATTCGGGCAAAGGCTTTTTTATTCCAGTATTGGTATCGATAAGGATATACTCGTTGTTTCCTTTTTGGTCAATTTGCGAAAAAATAACATAAAGTCCGTCTGCCGATGGCCAAAATGAGTTTGTTTTTTTGTTATCATCCGGCAAAAATGAAGCAGGCAGATTTTCTTTAAAAAGAACAATATTTTTTATGTATGTTGATTTGTTGCTTTCAACCGAAATGTCTTTGCGCCAACTTTTGTATCCATCTTTGGAGATTTGCAAAAGGTATGTGCCTGGCGCCCGATTTGGCAGACGAATCGGCATTGTTTGGTTTATACGGATGCCATTCAAATCAACATTTGCATCAGCCGGCTCGGCGTCGATGCTAATTACCCCGGTTTGGTCGATTCGGTGTAGTTTCCAGTTGTAGCGGTATCCTGAAGTATACAGAACAAGCAGTGGGGCAATAACAAAAAAAAGCCCGATAAATATGGACATTATCAAGCGTCGAATTGGCTTGGTTAAGAGATAGTTTTGCATCGGCATATTCCAGTTTACTTTCTCGTCTCTACCTGCTATGATATTAGCGTATTTTAGATGTTTTTTCAAGCGTAGTAATTATGTCTACTTTTACTATCAATGGAGGCAAAAAGTTGCATGGCTCTATATCTGTGTCCTCAGCCAAAAATTCAGCAGTTGCAATTCTTTCTGCATCTTTAATGATTAAAGGGAAAATCACACTTCATGACGTTCCAAGGATTCAGGAGGTGGAGCGTTTTTGTGAAATTTTGAAAAGTATCGGGGTCGGGTTGAATTGGAAAGACGAACACACTTTGGTTTTGGATACATCGGAAAAATTATTAATGAACAATATTGACCGAGAGGCGTGTGAGAGAGTCCGTTCGTCGCTCTTGCTTTTTGGTGCTCTGGCTAATCGTGAATCATCTTACAAGTTGTACAAATCAGGCGGATGCAAACTTGGCGCCAGGACTGTCCGTCCGCATCTTTATGCACTAAATAAAATTGGCGTTGATGTGGTATCAAAAAATGCCTACTATGAAGTTAAGAATGGAAATTTGAAATCAGGCCGGGTGGTTATGTATGAATCAGGCGATACCCCAACTGAAAACGCCATTATGGCAGCTGTGTTCGCGCCAGGTGTAACGACTATAACATTTGCGTCGGCAAATTATATGGTTCAGGATTTGTGCTGGTTTTTGGTGGCTGCCGGAGCAAAAATAGATGGAATCGGTTCTACAACACTTACAATTACCGGTGTAAAGGAATTGAAAAGTTCAATTTCTTATCACATTATGCCTGATCCGATTGAAGCAATGACGTTTATTTCTTTGGCGATTACGACCAAATCAAAATTAACCATCGCCAATTGTCCGATTGATTTTTTGGAGTTGGAATTGGAAAAATTATCTGTCATGGGACAAAAATGGAGCGCAAAAAACGAAAGATTATCTGCCAACAATCATTTCCGGATTATTGATGTCTTGATTGAGCCTGCAAAGCTTACTGCTGTACCGGATAAGCTGTACGGCCGCCCCTATCCGGGTTTGAATATAGATAATTTACCGCTGTTTGTTCCAATCCTGACTCAGGCGCGCGGTCGTTCACTAATTCATGATTGGGTGTACGAAAATCGCGCTTTGTATGCCTTGGAATTTCAAAAGTTGGGTGCCAAGGTTACGTTGCTTGATCCGCATCGAATTTTTGTCGAGGGACCAACACCGCTTCGGGGTAATGAAGTTATGTGTCCGCCAGCGCTTCGTCCGGCTGTAGCTTTGCTCGTGGCTATGATTGCCGCCCGAGGAACATCAGTCCTCCGAAACGCATATATGATTGAGCGTGGTCACGAACACCTATCAGAAAGACTAAAAGCTATTGGCGCATCAATTAGTTATCAAGAATAAAGTTTATGTTATTACCAAAAAATCGTTTGTGGTTTGGCACAATTGCCGTGACTTTTGTGATCGGTTTGTTTGTCGGCGTGACTTACGATCGCAAAGCATTATTGACTGCAAATGGGAAAAGCTCATCTGATATTGCTCGAGTGATTAATCTTTATAGTAAAACCAAGTCTGATACAGTTGATTTTGATCAATTTTGGCAGGTGTGGAACATGGTTAAGAAAAATTATGTTGTTCAGCCTGTTGATGATACAAAATTATTTTATGGAGCTATTTCTGGAATAGTCCAAGGGCTTGATGACCCGCATTCAGTTTATTTTCCACCAAAAGAAGCTGCCCAGTTTGCGGAGGATTTATCAGGCTCGCTTGAGGGTGTCGGTATGGAAATTGGGATGAAAGATGATGTGATCACGGTTGTTGCACCGCTTGAGGGTTCTCCGGCCGAACGCGCTGGGATGAAACCTGGCGATAAGATTTTGAAGATTGATGGTGTAGAAACTCATGGTATTTCTGTTGATGAGGCGGTTCACAAAATTCGCGGCTCAGAAGGGACAGCTGTCACTTTATCTGTTTTTCCAAAAGATGGGGATGAGGTTAAAGATGTTAGAATTATTCGGGCGAAAATTACCATACCAACGGTAAAGACAGAATTAAAATCAAATGGGATTATGTACGTTCGTTTGGCCAGTTTTGATGAGAATACCGGCGCTCAATTTGAAATAGCTGTAGAGAAAATTAAAGAAAGTAAAGCAAAGGGGATCATCCTTGACTTACGGAGTAATCCCGGTGGTTTTCTTGATATCGCAGTTGCTGTTGCGAGTGAATGGGTAAAAGAAGGTAATATCGTTACCGAAAGAATGAAAGATGGTGCTGAGAATATTCATCCGACTTCTGGTTCGCATCGATTGGCAGGCATACCAACTATTGTTCTCGTGGATGATGGGAGCGCCTCTGCGTCAGAAATCGTGGCTGGAGCGCTGCAAGACGATGGTGCGGCAACAATTGTTGGAATGAAAACATACGGTAAAGGTTCGGTGCAGGAATTTGAAGGTTTGCCTGATGGCTCAGCTTTGAAATTAACCATTGCCAAATGGTACACCCCAAAGGGCCGTTCAATTGATCATGATGGTATTGTGCCTGACGTTGTCATGGAAAAATTATTTGACAAAAAGCAAACAAAAAATCCAAATGACGCTCCAGAGATTGTTGATCTTGGTTTGGAAAAAGCAATGGAGCTTTTGCAGGCAAATAATAATTAATCTTTATTACCCATCTATGTTTAGTGGTATTGTTATCAAGGGTGATGGGGTAGCAAGAAAATTGGGGTATCCGACCGCTAACTTAAGTGTTGGCCCAAAGGATA
Organism: uncultured Gammaproteobacteria bacterium; assembly: GCA_964628715.1. Lineage (GTDB taxonomy): Bacteria > Patescibacteriota > Patescibacteriia > Magasanikbacterales > UBA922 > JAHFIC01. Next base: position 3,279 of record CAZVNO010000068.1, read on the forward strand.
CTAAGCTTAAGGACGGTATTTATGCGGCCTTTGCTGTCATAGCCAAAAAAAAATATGAAGCCGCTCTTGTTGTTCATAGCTCCGCAAATAAAGTTGAAGTGCACTTGTTTGATTATAAGGGGAAAGATATTTATGGTTCGCGTTTATCCGTCGAGGCTGTCCAAAAAGTCAGTGAAATTGAGCGTATGCCAGATAATGATTTGAAAAAGAAAATTGATAACGATATCAGACTTATTCGAGAATTTTTTAAGAATGGCGAAGAAGTTTAGTCTATATGTTTTCCGGAATTATTTACAATATTGGTGCAATTCAATCTATTGAAAAAAAAGGCGATGGTTTTTTGTGGATCGTGCTTTGTCCGGAATTGGCACCAAAATTAGCTGTTGGATCCAGCGTCGCAAATAACGGCGTTTGTCTTACTGTTTATGCGCTGAAGGGCGATGCGATTGTTTTTGAAGTTATGCCGGAAACGATTCGGAAAACAACTTTTGGTACAAAAAAAATTGGCGATAAGCTTCATCTTGAGCCATCATTAAAGCTTGGTGATGAATTGGGCGGACATTTTGTTTATGGACACGTGGATGGTGCTGGTGAGGTGGTGCGATTAAGTAGGGAAGATGAAACACTTTTGGTATCAGTGAAGGTTTCGGAAGAGCTTTTTGGGTATATGGTTTTGCAGGGGTCAGTCACTCTTGACGGTGTTAGTTTGACAGTCGCGCGTTTGGAAGAAGATAGTATCATTACTGTTTCGCTGATTGATTTGACTCAGAAGACAACGCTTCTTGGCGCAGTAAAAGAAGGCGATATGGTAAATATTGAGTGCGATATGTTTGCAAAATATATCGAGAAAATAATTGAAAAAAAATTTAAAAAATAAATATTCGTACCTTTATTTTTGTTTTTTACAGTATGTCCAAAGGTATTTCATTTGGAAAGCGTGATGGCTCAAAGTTACGTGTTGGTATAGTCAAAGCCGAGTGGAATGAGACCATTGTTGAAAATTTATTTTTGTCTTGCCGCCAGGCTTTGGTTGATACTGGAGTTTTGGAAAAGCAGATTACTGTGATCGATGTGCCAGGATCTTTTGAATTGCCGCTAGGTGCCAAAATTTTGGCAAAGAAAAAGAAGTTTGACGTTATTATTTGCCTTGGGGTGCTTATCAAAGGTGAAACGATGCATTTTGAGTATATTTCTGATGCAGTCGCAAATGGAATAATGAACGTTGGTTTGGAAACAGGGATGCCAGTAATTTTTGGAGTTTTGACTTGCCTAAATGAAGAGCAGGCAATTGCTCGGGCGACAGGTGAAAACAACCACGGCTATTGGTGGGGCAAAAGTGCTGTTGAGATGGCGCTTATCAAAAAAGGCGACTACGAGAAGAAATGAACTAGACTCTCTCCACCCAGTGCGGATCAACTTCGACTTCTAATTCAAGGAAAACTTTTTTATTGATCGCTGCTTCGAGTTCGCGTCTGGCCATGACGCCGATCTCTTTTATTTTTTGGGCGTGGTGT
>CAZVNO010000069.1:0-4465 GCA_964628715.1 uncultured Gammaproteobacteria bacterium
AGAGACTGTGCTCATGAAGATGTTAAGGTCTGTGCAGATAAGATATATGACAAATATGTTGCTGTCGATCCCTTACCGCTGGTACCAGCAATATGAATAATATGTGGGATTTTATTTTCCGGGTTACCAAGAAGATAAAGAAATTTTCGCATCCTTTTCAGCGCGTTTTTGCGAGATTGTAAATTAGCCGTGTGCTCTTTGCGCGGAAGATTGGATAATGAGAGAAGAAAGTTTTCAGCCTGTTGGTAGTTCATATTATGAGACAATAACATACATCATGCCACCAACGTTTCGCACCATGCCTTTCATTTCCATCAATGTCAAGTTTCCAGCTACGATGTGGGCGGGTAATCTAGCACTTTTTGTGATAGTGTCGATGTGCTGTGGCTCTCTCGTTAGTATTTTAAGCAGAACCTCTTCTTCTGGCGTTTCAGGTAATGAATTTCTGGCTGTTGTCTGAGATTTTTTTTCTTCAATTTTCAATACTGACAAAATATCTTCAATACTTGTAACTGGGTGAGCGCCATTTTTAATAAGCGTATTTGGGCCGACTGAAGTTTCTGACGTAATGTTTTGTGGGACAGCAAACACATCTCGATTATTATCAAGAGCGCATTGTGCTGTGATAAGCGCTCCGGAAGATTCGGGCGCTTCAATAACAAGCGTCGCCGTCGTAAGCCCGGCAATAATTCGATTGCGGCGTGGGAAGGTAAAAGTGTTTGGTGATGTCCCTGGTGGGTATTCGGAAATAATTGCACCACCCTGGCTAATGATACGGTTGGCAAGATCATTGTGTGTACTTGGAAATACATGAGATTGATTTACGCCAGAACCAAGCACAGCAATAGTTTTGCCGCGCGTTCTGAGTGTGGTTTCGTGTGCGACACCATCAATTCCGAGGGCAAGACCGCTCACTATGGTAAGCCCAGCAGAAACAAGTTTTGTTACAAGATCTTCTGTAACTTGTTTGCCATAGGCAGTACATTTTCTGGTACCAACTACAGCGATACTTTGATTTTCTTCGGCAGATAGTTCGCCTCGGATAAACAATGCTACCGGCGGATCATAGAGCTGGTTTAATAGTTTTGGATAGTTTTTGTCTGTTGAGAGAATAATTTTTATTTGCTCTCTTTTTAATTCATCTTCAATTTTTATTTCATCTAGCTTATCGCGCCAATTTATGAAATCATCAGCAAGAGCTTCATCCCAGCCTGAAGTGAGTATGACTTGGCGGCTGGCTGTCCACACATCGCCCAAAGATGCAAAAGCGCTTGCCAGTTCTCTGAAGCGCTTTGGTGTGATCTTTGGGAAGTATGCTATGAGTTCTGGTCTTGGCATAGGGTGTCACGCCGTTGGCGTACTAGCCTGGAGTAAAAAATTTTCGATTTCTTCGTTTGCTTTCAAAAAACTTTCATTTACTTTTCTCCGTTCAAGAAGGCCAAATTTGCCCAAAACAAAATTTGGGACGTCAGCCATGTCTTTTTCATCTGATTTTATCCCAATTCTAATTCGCGTAAAATCTTCTGTGCCTATATGTTGCATTATTGATATAACACCGTTGTGACCGGCAGCACCGCGATTTTTTTGGATTTTGATAGTGCCGATAGCAATATCTTTGTCATCATGAACCACGATAATATCTTTTGCTGCCATTTTGTAAAAGTGAGCGATGAGAGCGACTGCAATTCCAGAATCGTTCATAAATGTCATTGGTTTTGCCAAAATGAAACGCTCATTACCGATATTTCCGCCGATAATTTCCGCATTAAATTTTTTTGACAAATCCCATTTGTCAAAATTAATGTCAGGGCGCGATTCGCGAAAAAAATCTAATGCCATGAATCCGACATTGTGTCGGGTTTTGGCGTAGGTTTTTCCTGGGTTGCCAAGACCAACGACTAGTTTCATACGATTTATCTTTTCAATTTTGTTAATTTCAAAATAGTCGGTGTTCCGAAAAAGTTAAATGTCTCGCGCAGTTTTCTTTCCAGATAATTAAGGTATGAAGAATGGATTGAAGTTCGGTATTTTACGTATAGTTCAAATACCGGGGGATTGATATCGATTTGGCGCATACCCGTAAGTTCGGGATGTCTAGTTCCTTTACCTCGACTTGGCCGATGATCGTATGTAGCGTGTTTTAGGAATGTGCGCAGTTCATCCTCTTTGACCATTTTGTGGCGAGCATTCCATACTTCAATAAGAGTTTCAAATATCTGGTGCGCTCGGTAGCCGCTTTTTCCGCTGACAAATAAAATTGGTGCAAAATCTAGGTGTGGGAAATAAGAATAAACCATCTTTTTCACTTCGTTGCGTTTGTGGTCAGAATTGTCTGTTGCTAGATCCCATTTGTTTACAAGAATAATCACACTTTTGGCATGACGCTCAATCATCCCGCCCAATTGCAAATCTTGGCTTGAAAAAGATTCACTCCCATCCAAAACCAGAAGAATTATATCCGAGTTTTGCATGGAAAGAATACTTTTGCTTACACCAATTTTTTCTAGCTGTCCGGTTACGTTGGCTTTGCGGCGGATACCGGCCGTGTCGACAAAAAGTATTGGCTGATCGATTTTTTTCTTACCGTCTGTGTGAGTATAAGTCATTAGTGTATCGTGTGGCTCTCGAGTGGTATGTGCAATTGGTGAGACAATAACTTTTTCTTCGCCAATAAGTTTGTTGAAAAGTGAAGATTTGCCAACATTTGGTTTGCCAATAATACTTACACGCATCGTTGGAATTTTTGATTCAGTTTTTGATTTTGGACGCAATGTTGATGCTGTCTGTAATTCTTGGAAAATTTTATCAAGAAAATCACCAAGATTTCGGCCGTTGGCTCCAGAGATTGGAAAGGCATCGCCCAATCCAAGCTGGCGCCATTCGTTGTCATGCATGCTAATTTCTTGCGCCCCGGTATCAACTTTGTTGGCGACAAGCATGGCTGGTTTTCGAGACTGGAGTACGCGTCTTGCTAGTGTCCTTTCTTGGGGCTGAATGCCAGTTCTGGCGTCGCTCACCATGACAACTAAATCTGCTTTTTTTATTGCCTGTTCTGTTTGGGCGATGATATCTTTTTCAAATGGGACGTCATCCACAAATGTTAGCCCGCCGGTATCAATCAGATGGAAGTATCGACCGCGCCATAAGATATCGCCTTCGTTGTTTGTGCGGGTTGTCCCAGGGACATCAGAAACGATTGCTTTATTTTCCTCAAGCAATCGATTAAATAATGTTGATTTACCGACGTTAACTCTTCCGACAAGAACTACTGTTGGCAAATTTTTATTTTCTTTTCTGGCTGCTGTTGTCATATTTGCTGATTCAATTCAAATAAAGTTTATTCTTCCATGTCTTCTCCCAAAAGGACAAAAATGTCAGTTCCGTCCGCTGGGATAATATTTGGTGGCAGTTGCTCACGTAGTGGAATGTGCAGTTCAGCCCTGAGGGCTTCTAGGGTTGTTTGGTTAATTTTTGTTTTGATTGGATAGATACCACTGGTGGATTGTGGGCGTTCAGTGGTATTTCCGATTGTTGTGATAAGATAACCTCTATCTTCCAATCTTTTTTTCATTCTTGCGGCAAGACCAGCGCGCCATGTACCATTTTGAACCTCAATACTTTCTGTTGAGGAAGCGGATATTTTTGTAATCGGTGCTTGGAGTGGGGTATCGTTTGCCAGCAGGGTTGTGTTGTTGAATATACCAACAATCGCGTCATGAATACTGTCGAAGTTTCCAGTTTTTGGCTCAAGTATAAAAGCACCCTCATCTGAAGTCCCTGACTGGAGGAATCCTTTTTCGCTTGTATCGAGAGTTACTGCTTGAATATGCGATGTGTCGAGTTGTCGTCCGGTTTTTAGTAAAGTTAGAAGTTCAGCAAAGTTCATGTTTGTTGTCATGTGTTTGTCGAGTGAATCAATAATCGATTTTATTTGGAGTGGGTTGGAAAGCGCGCCGCCGGCAAGAACTTTTTCTTTCATTGCCAAAATAACTTTTTGTTGTCTTTTTGCTCGTGCGAAATCAGAACCCTCGCCGTTGGATCCGTGGCGAGATCGAGCAAATTCAAGAGCAGTATTACCATCCATTCGTGTTATTCCTTTTGAAAAAGCGACTGTTTTGTAACCAAAATTATTTGTCGGATAAAGTGGATCTGTAAAGGAAGTTTCAACATTAATAGTAACACCGCCAACCGTATCAATAATTTCTTTGAATGCGGCAAAATCAATTCTTATGTAATAGGGGACATCGATCCCGAATGTTTTATTTACAACCTCTGTTGCCAAAGCTCCGCCCCAATGAGGTTTGTCGCCTTCGCCAAATGCGTTGGCGGCATTAATTTTATTTTGTCCATGACCCGGTATATCAACCAAAAGATCGCGCGGTATTGAGGTAAGGGCTAGTTGTTTTGTCGATGGTTTTATGCTCGCGATCATGACAGTGTCACTCAAATTTGGGCCATCATGCCC
>CAZVNO010000069.1:4475-4740 GCA_964628715.1 uncultured Gammaproteobacteria bacterium
GCAAATTTTTGAAATAACCCTTCGGGTGGTTTTGGCTCCAAAGTGACAGGATCATACTCGAGTGGATTTTCCGGTACACTCGCTGGGATAACAATTTTTGCTATAATACCGCCAAAAATAACACAAAACAAAAAAATAGCAGCAATCAAAGCGGGTCGTTTTTTGTTTGGATATTTTGGCGTTTTTTCCGCTTCTTTTTTCAAAATATTTTTTTGTTTGGGGGGCGAACCAGTGGCCAGCGGGGCCCAGTGTTTTTGAAGCATAA
>CAZVNO010000070.1:0-4687 GCA_964628715.1 uncultured Gammaproteobacteria bacterium
GCGCGTAAATAATTTTTCGTGGGAGAAAAGTGCGAGAGAGACGCTTGATGTGTTGGTCATGTAGCATGTATTATGTACTATGTATCATGTACCAAACCAGCCGTTGTGATACATGCTATGTGTTATATGATATATGATTATTTATGAAAGCCTCTGACTTATTTGTTAAATCGCTCGAACATGAAGGTGTCGAGTACATTTTTGGTTTACCAGGTGAGGAAAATTTGGATTTGGTAGAGTCAATCCGTACATCGAGTATCAAGCTTATTGTCACTCGGGACGAACAAAGTGCTGGATTCATGGCAGCAACGTATGGACGACTCACTGGCAAAGTTGGTGTTTGTCTGTCGACACTTGGGCCAGGAGCAACTAATTTTGTTACACCGGCAGCATACGCGCAGCTTGGCGCCATGCCTATACTCATGGTTACTGGCCAAAAACCAATCAAACAAAGCAAGCAAGGTCATTTTCAAATTGTGAATGTGGTAGAGATGTTTCGCCCAATTACAAAAATGACTAAACAAATAGTAAGTTCTGCAAGTATTCCGGCGCTTGTTCATGAAGTTTGTCGGACAGCGATAGAGGAACGTCCGGGTGCGGTCCATGTCGAGTTTCCAGAAGATATCGCGCGCGAAGAAGTTGCTAATCCGGTTTTTTTGACCAGTTACAAACATCGTCGCCCGGCTGCGGAAGAAAAAGCAGTGTTTGAGGCGGTGAAGATGATCGAGTCGGCAAAGTCGCCGCTTATTCTTATCGGTGCTGGTGCCAATCGAAAATTAGTTTCAAAAAGTTTGCTGGCGTTTATTGAAAAAACCGGTATTCCATTTTTTTCGACGCAAATGGGTAAGGGTGTTATCGATGAACGCCATCCATTGTATTTGGGCACGACTGCTCTTTCCGCCGGTGACTATGTCCATTGTGCTATTGATCAGGCGGATATTATTATTAATGTTGGCCACGATGTCGTTGAGAAGCCGCCATTTTTCATGAAACCGCATCAGCAGGTAATTCATATTAATTTTTCTCGTCCGCGAGTAGACGAAGTTTACTATCCGCAATGGGAAGTGGTAGGGGATATTGGGAACGCGATTTGGCAGATGACCGAAAAAATTTCTCCGCAGAAACATTGGGATTTTTCTTATGACAAAAAAGTAAAAGCACATGCGGATAAACAGATTATGGAGCGGCATGATAGTGCAGGTTTTCCGCTCTTGCCACAGCGCATTGTTGCTGATGTCCGGAGTATTATGCCCGATGACGGGATCATTGCTTTGGATAATGGCATGTACAAATTGTGGTTTGCTAGAAATTACAAAGCGTTTGAGCGAAATACAATTCTTCTTGATAATGCGCTTGCAACAATGGGTGCCGGGCTTCCTTCGGCTATGGCCGCAAAATTGGTAAATCCTGACAAAAAAGTTTTGGCCATATGCGGCGATGGTGGATTTATGATGAATGTGGCAGATCTCGAAACTGCTGTCAGATTAAAATTAGACTTGGTTGTTTTAATTTTGAATGATAGCGGTTATGGGATGATCCAATGGAAACAAAAATCCGGCGGGTTTGCTGATTTTGGTTTGAAATTTGGCAACCCAGATTTTGTCATGCTGGCAAAAAGTTTTGGCGCCACCGGTCATTTGGTGGAGAAAGCGGATGATTTGAAAGAGATGATTGAAGACGCATTTTTGCAAGGCGGTGTACACCTTATCGAGGTTCCAATCGATTATTCAGAGAATCAAAAAGTCTTTGATATTGAACTCAAAGAGAAGGCGTGTGAACTGTGAGAGAATAAGGAATTATGAATCAGGAATCAAGGAAAATTAGATCGTTTACTGATCTGGATGCCTGGAAGGAGGGTCATAAAATGGTTCTGCTAGTATATAGTTTTACAAAAAGTTTTCCCAAAGAAGAAATTTTTGGCCTCACAAGTCAAATGCGTCGATGTGTTGTATCAATTACGTCCAATATCGCAGAAGGATTTAGTAGACAATCTTTTAAAGAAAAGGTGCAGTTTTATTATATTGCGCAAGGATCAGTAACTGAATTGCAAAATCAATTATTGATTGTACGAGATATTGGTTTGCTTTCAAATGAAAATTTTCAGAATGTGGCGAATCAATCAGTAAAAGTTCATAAGATTATTAATGGGTTGATCAAAAGTTCAAAACTCCATAATTCCTGATTCATAATTCCCGATTCTCGTATGTTTATCTCTAAAAACCCAACAACTGGCGAGACACTAGCTGAGTTTCAAGATTTAACTCCAGAAGGTTTGGAGCAAAAACTGGCGGTGGCCGAAGATACTTTTTTGCAGTGGCGTGAAACTACCTATGCTTTTCGCGCCGAGAGAATGAGACAGCTGGCATCGATACTCAAGGAGGATGCGCAAAGGCTGGGGGAAATGATGACTCTTGAAATGGGTAAACCGATAAAACAGGCTGTCGCCGAAGCGGAAAAGTGTGCTTGGGTATGTGAGTATTATGCGGATAATGCTGAAAAGATCCTGACCGAAGAATCAATTTTGTCAGACGCGAGCGAAAGTTATGTTCGATTTGATCCGCTTGGGATCATCCTTGCGGTTATGCCATGGAATTTTCCATTTTGGCAGGTATTTCGTTTTGCTGCGCCGGCACTTATGGCCGGTAATGTTGGACTTTTGAAACACGCCAGCAATGTGCCTCAGTGTGCAATTGAAATTGAGAAATTGTTTGGTCGGGCTGGATTTCCCGAAGGTGCGTTTCAGAATCTTCTTATTCGTTCAGACGCGGTGGAAAAAGTGCTTCGTGATAAAAGGGTCGCGGCCGCGACACTCACTGGTTCTGAAGCTGCCGGGCAAAGTGTTGCCGCAATCGCCGGATCAGAAATAAAAAAGACTGTACTCGAGTTGGGAGGAAGCGATCCATTTATTATTTTGGCTGATGCTGATTTGGAACAGGCGGCGAATGTGGCAGTCAATGCGCGTCTCCAGAATAATGGCCAGAGTTGTATTGCTGCCAAGCGTTTTATTGTCGTTGCCGATGTGGCTTCCAAGTTTATCGAGCTGTATCGTAGTTTGTATGAAAAGCTGGTTATTGGCGACCCAATGAATGAATCGACAAATATTGGGCCACTTGCTACTGAATCAATTTTGCTTGATTTGGAAAAACAAGTTAATGAGTCTGTGAAAAAAGGCGCTCGGGTTGAAATTGGCGGCAAAAGATTTGCCCTGGGTAGCACAGAGAGCCAAGCGCCGGGGAATTTTTATGAGCCAACAATTCTTTCTGAAGTAAAACCTGGTATGCCGGCATATCATGAGGAATTGTTTGGACCAGTAGCCTCAGTCATTGTGGCAGAAAATGCTGATGATGCGATTCGGATTGCAAATGATTCGCCGTTTGGTTTGGGGGCAAGTGTTTGGACGCAAAATATTGTCTTGGCAAAAAAACTTGCCGCTCAGCTTGAGTCTGGTGGTGTATTTGTAAATGGGATGGTTAAGTCTGATCCTCGGCTTCCTTTTGGCGGGATTAAGCGTTCTGGCTTTGGTCGAGAATTGGGAAGTTATGGGATCAAAGAATTTGTGAATATCAAAGCAGTTTGGGTTAAATAAAATGACCAGAGTTCATAAACACCTCCTTGACCGGGAGGTGTTTTGAGATTATAGTACGCGCATCCAGGGGCAGTGTGGAACCTCCCACCAGTTCGCTGGTGCCACAACGCTGCCCCTCCGACGAGGGTGGTTCTGCCCCCTCCACTTCTCGTCGGCGCTGCGTAGCTGGACCACCTTGCTCAGGCCAGCACGCCTTCGGTCGCTTTTGGTAACTAAGCGACACGAAGTGAGCGATAGAGTTCCGGAGACCCCTAGTTGGTAAGCCGTAGTGTGAGCCACCTCACACACTGCCAGAGGCGAAAGCCTATACCGCTGGGGGTCTCCGGGCTCTTCTTTTTTTACAAAAATTATCTTTATTTTCTAAACAATTTGTGTTACGCTAAACGCACAATTTGTATGGAAATTATTGGTCATAAATTGGTACAAGAGTTTTTTTCACGCACGCTTGAGGCCGGAAGAATTGGCCATGCTTATGTTTTGGTTGGTCCAGACCATATTGGCAAAACCACTCTTGTCCATTCAATCGCTACTCGTCTTTTGGATACTACTGTACAGAAGTTAATGTCGCACCCTGATTTTATTGTTGTTGGTCAATTACGGGATGAGAAAACTGACGCTCTGAAACGAGACATTAGTATAGATCAGATTATTGAACTCAGATCATCATTATCTCGTCAGGCTTTTTCGGGCGGCTATTCGGTGGCTTTGGTTACCGGAGCCGAAAAAATGAGCACCGCCGCGGCAAATTCGCTTCTAAAAACTTTGGAAGAGCCCAAAGCAAACACTGTCTTATTTTTGACAACGACTGATGATGAAATGTTGCCGCAAACGATTTTGTCACGCGCGCAGGTTTTGTATTTTTCTCGTGTATCTGAAAACGAAATCAGGAGTGCGTTGGAAAGAGAATATGGAAGTGTAAAAAAAATTGATGAGATTATCAGTGATTCCCGGGGGTTGCCTGGTCGGGCAATTGAGTGGCTTCAAAACGGTGAATCTTATGATCTTTGCAAGGAAGAGGAAAAAAGATTTAATTCTCTTTTTGGTAAATCTTTTCATGATAATATTGCTATCCTTGAACCTTTGTTGTCCGATAAGTCTGAT
>CAZVNO010000071.1:0-4631 GCA_964628715.1 uncultured Gammaproteobacteria bacterium
ACACGGCTGTATTTGCCCCCACAAGAGCATTCAGAGGAGTGGAGAGAAGCAAATAAGTACTCAAGACAAGACTCATAGTTGGGGAACTCTTTTTGTAATTCTCGTAAACCGTACTTGTCTGATTGAGCCATATACTATGGTTATTGATATGCCTAGTATAGCTCGTTTAGATTATGCCGTCAAGGGATACATGGGACCTTATCCACAGAAAAAACCGCATATTTCAGCGGTTTTATCTCTTATTACCTATCTCTTACTATTCATGCGTCGTTCGAACAAAATCCTTCACATCAGCAATCTCTGAAAGAAGCACGGTTTCAACAAAAATTCCTCGAGAATAAAAAATTCTCTCAAGCTCGTTTTTCAAATCCATCTCAACTTCATCGCGCCTAGCGCCTACCATATCCTCAAAAGCAAAACGGCTAGCGACCATGCGGATACGACTTCTGACACTCGGACGGATAATCTTTGAAACAAAATCTTCACCGATTGTTTGCCAAATTGATGGAATCTGATGAATATCAAGCCGAAGAAGAATTGTCCCCTCGACCGCAATTCTTTTGCCATCATTTGTTAGGGCGGCAATCGGAATATCGCCCAATGATCTTTCGCTTGATGGATTGAAATCACGCGAAATACTGTATTCAAGCGTTTGGGTATTAAATAATTTTGCCTTTTGCCAAAATGGAATCTTGAAATGAAGTCCTGGCGTCAAAACTTTTTTTAGGACCCCACGCCCAAGATCATACACACACGCCACATACCCAGGCGGCACATGGATAAACAAACCCAAAAACACATCCTCGACTACAAAGGAGTACATTAGCTTATCAAGTGATGAGGAATCATCGGCCATATTGTTTGGGAATAATGAATTACGAATTATGAATTACGATTTGATTAGTGATGCCCTGCGCCATGAGCAGCCGAAGATTTGAACAATGCTTTACTTACATAGCCAATAATAAGCGAAAACGCCATTGAGGTCAATATAAATAGAGATTTTACCATTGGTAGGTACCACAGGATAATAAATACAGACGCTGGGAATAGTAACAAAAACATCAAATCACCTTTTTTGAGGCCCATTGCCTCGCGATGACGATACTCAAAATATGTCTCCAAAAACAACCAAAGCGCCACAGCAGCCGACCAAATAAGATTGTTCCTGTCTCCCAAATTAAACCCGTAAAAATTTAGATTAATTACTCCAGGAAACTCTACAGCTGGATACAAAATCTTAAAAATCTTTTCTCCGGTAATACCACGCAAAAATACTTGGTACAGTAAAATAAGAACAAGCACTTGGATACCAAGTACTACAATCTTCGCCCAAGGTTGAACTTTGCGTTTACGCATCACCTTTCGAATCTCTTCCTTTTGCCGCACCGAATCATTTTTGTATTCCTTTGCCAACTTTCGAACATCATCGGCCAACTCTGCATTCCGAACTCGATTTCGTTCTGAGACCAATGTAAATGGCAAAAGAACCAGACGAAGAATTACGGTCAAATAGACCACAGACCAGCCAAAATTCATGTCTGTCCAGTTGTTGTAAACCCAAATCAAAAAATTGAAAAGTGGTTGGTAGAGGAAGTCGTTCCAGAGAGTGGAGAGCATAATAAACATATTATATCACCGCCTAAGCCAATAGCCAATAGTTCATAGCCATGACATTTTAAATCCGTTCCCATTCTTCCGCTTCTTTCAGAAACCCATCTTTTATCTTCTCAAAATAGACCTTGGCTGCTTCATATTCATTTGGAATCTCGCCAGAAAGAATAGCTTCCTCAATTACCTCTTTGATTTTGCCAATCGTTGGCCCCGGCTTCAGGCCGCAAAGTTCCATAATCTCTTCACCACGAACCGGAGATTGAAATGCGCGTAGTTTGTCCTTTTCAATCACTTCGTTAATCCGAGTATCCAGCTTTTCATAATTTTCCAAACGATGAGTCTTTTTCTTTTGATTTCCGGTTGTGATATCACTGCGACAAAGATTGAGCAAATCCGGCAAATCATCACCCATTGTAACAATCAGGCGACGCACCGCGCTATCGGTAATACCTTCATCCATAAGCGCGATTGGCTGTAGATGCCAGCGAATCAGTTTGGCCACATATTTATTTTCGTCTGTAGATAATCGTAGACGTCGACTGATATCATATGACATCTTTTTGCCAAGATGCTCGTGCATATCAAACGTCCAACCACGGCCGTGCATAAATTTTTTGGTTTGTGGCTTGGCAATATCATGAAGAAGACCCGCGTAGCGCAAAATCGGCTTGTCGGAACGTGTCGCAATATTATCAACTACAGCAAAAGTATGAGATAAATTATCTTTGTGCGAATAGCCAAAGGCTTCCTCGACACCGGCAAGCAAATTTACTTCCGGCAAAAACTGATCAAGCAATTTTGTTCCGTACAAAATCCACAAACCAATCGACGGCTGTGGCGCACCCAATAATTTGAACAATTCTTCCTTGATTCTTTCGGCAGAAATAATTTTCAATCGGCCGGCATTTCGCTCCATTGAAGAGACTGTCTCCGGGTCGATTGAAAATCCAAGCTGTGCGGCAAAACGGGCCGCACGCATCATGCGGAGAGGGTCATCAAAAAAAGTTTGATCAGGCTCAAGCGGTGTCCGAATGACTTTTTCGCGCAAATCTTTTTGGCCATCAAACGGATCAACGAGAACACCCAATGAACCATCGACCTCAATACTGCGAGCCATCGCATTGACCGTAAAATCACGCCGGCTCAAATCTTCCTGAAGCGTGGCTCTGGTAACAGCTGGTTTGCGAGACGTCTCGCGATAGCTTTCTTTGCGCGCGCTGGCAAACTCCACTTCCATTAGCTTTGTCTTTACCCCCGCTTCATCAGTTTTGGTAAATACATACCTGGCCGTGAAAAAGTCTGGAAACTCTACCAAAGTCCCTCTGTCTTCGCCCATAGCTTCGGCAAAAGCTTTGGCAAGAACAAGGGCGTCGCCAACGACTACAATGTCAATGTCTTTCTTGCTTGGTATAACCAAAAGCTGGTCACGAACGAATCCGCCGACCACAAAGACCTCCATACCGACTTTTTTGGCCAAAGTACCAATATCTTGAAAAATGACTTTATTATCCATAAGGTAGTAATATTGGGGATAGTATAGCAGTACTAAGCCAAAAAATCAACCACCCCCCTCTATTGACATTTTGGTCATTTTGTGCTATAGTGGAGCGTCTGGCAACCCGAAACTGTCCTTTACAAATACCCTAGGAAAGGGGGTGAGGTTTAACGGCAGAAAAAATTTTGGTGGTGGATGATGAACCGTCTGTTCTATCCATGACAGCGAGAATTCTGCGAATGAAGTGTGGTTACGAGGCAAACACTGCCCTAAGCGGTGAAGTTGCCTTGACCATGCATCCACTGGATCATGTTCTGATAATTACCGATGTCGTCATGGGCAACGGTATGACAGGATTTGATCTAGCCAGGCAGATACTGGCCCTGGCAGACCAAGCTGGCCAAGCACCACCATCAATAATCGTCCGTTCGGGACAGCTGCTACCGAACGGAGAAAAAACTATAGAAGCCCTAAAAGAGGATAGAAAGGAAGGTACAATCAGTTTCCTCGCCAAGCCGTGTGACAACCAAGAGCTGATCGCAGCCGTCAAGGCGGCGATCGAAGCAGTAAAAAACGGCTAGGCACTGACAATAACTGACAGTAAGGGTTGCCAGACACAACCTTTATAAAATACATTGACCAAGCCAGGTCTTTTTTTAATTCTTGATTTTTTTAATTTTTTATGGTATACAATAACTAAAGTCCGGGTAAACCACAGGAGCAAACGTGCAAGAATTTTTCTGCATCACTGTCCCCACCACAATCAACGGAGAGGAAGCTGACTCAATGGCCAACAAACTCTCATTCTTCCGAGGGAAAATCATCCTCCTCATGGGGGGGCAGGTCTCCGACGAAACAGCCGCCGACGTTCTCGATGTCTTCTCTCGGGATGACCGTGTGCGGGTGGTCGACGGGAAATCTCCCATCGCCGCAGCGCTCAAGAGTCTCTCCCAGAACATCAACCTCTCGGCCGCTTAGCGCGGCCAACGCTTCGGGAGAGCGCCGTCTCCCGAAAGGTTCACCCGGACGAACCTTTTTCAAAAAATTTCCAAGCCCACCCAGGGCTTTTTGTATTTTTACATTGACAAAACCGATATTTATTACTATGCTGTGCGCATTGGTCGGACCCTTTCGGGATCGACGCGTGGCGCCAACAGTGGCTCATGGAGGCACCATGTTTGGTTGGAGGAAAAAAGAACACGAACCGTTTTTTCACACACTGCACCGGAGACGATTCATTGTGGCAGTACCCATGTGGTTTGCCGCTTCACTGTTTTTGTTGTTTCTGATTCTGTTCGCACGTGATCCGAATCAGGAAGACATGCCGTGGCTGTACTTCTCGCTTGGGTCGCTCTTGATTGGTTTGTCTTTCTTCCTAACATACGAATCAATCGACAATCAGATCAGGCGCGAAAAAAACAAGATCGAGCGCGAGTGAAAACGCGAAGCGCCCCGACCATGCTTTCAGGAGGAAGCGATAAACGGTCGGGGCGCGATGGGATTTTATACCGCTACAAGCGGA
>CAZVNO010000072.1:0-969 GCA_964628715.1 uncultured Gammaproteobacteria bacterium
AACTCTTTGTCCAGATATACTCCAACTACAAAATGTTTATCATGGTCAGGTCCTTCTTCTTTTAATACACGATAAGTTGGAGTTATACCAAGAAGTTCTTGCGCGGATTCCTGGAAACGCGACTTTGGATCCATCCATAGTCCCAATTCCAGCACTTCGGGCAATTTGGTAATAACCCATCTGGTAACAAATTGTCTGGCCAGATCAAAACCTTTATCAAGATATATCGCGCCAATTAATGCTTCGAGTGCATTTGCCAAAATATACTCTCGAGCTTTGGTGCCAGCGTCTTTGCTTTCTCCATGACTCAAGAAGAGGTAGTCTTCCAGACCAATTTCATTGGCAACCGCTGCGCACATTTTGGCATTAACCAAAGCTGCTCGCCAGTTTGTGAGCTCGCCCTCAGGATTATTGTATCTCTCAAAAAGGTATTCCGTGACAATTAGTTCAAGAACGGCGTCGCCAAGGAATTCCAAACGCTCATTGTGTCCAGTAGGGAAGTCTCGGTGTTCATTTAAGTAAGAACGATGAACAAAAGCTTGAACCAGTAAGTCCTTCTGTGAAAATTCAATACCAATCCTGTCTTCAAGTTTTGAAAATTTTTTTTCCGTATACGCTGTTGTTGTCATATAAACTTTTGCGCCACTATTTTGTTTCAATATCAGTACTATTTTTGTCTTGCATTTTAATTTTTTTGTCTTCCGGTACATCAGCAAACATCGCGCCAAGTACACCATTTACAAATTTACCTGAGGATGGGCCACCATAACTTTTGGCGATTTCAATAGCTTCGTTTATGGCAACTTTGCTTGGGACTGCTTCTGAAAAAAATAATTCGTATACGCCAATCCTTAGTATATTTCTATCTACAATTGACATTTCGGTCATCGGCCACTCTGGTGCGTATTCGATAATTTTTTTATCAATAGCATCAAGATTGTCAATTACACCTTGCACTGTTTCTGTGAC
>CAZVNO010000072.1:979-4626 GCA_964628715.1 uncultured Gammaproteobacteria bacterium
CCCAGAGTTATCTTCTATGCCCATTCCAAATTCAGCTAAATTTTGTTCAATTATGGCTGGAATTGCGGCGGTTGGTTTGCCCTTAAAATCCCATTGATAGAGAGTTTGCATGGCAATGGAGCGGGCGAGATGCCGATTCGACATAGGCCTATAAAATTCTTCCCTCAATTAGAGGGAGAGGAATGGTTATTTAGCTTTTTTTGATTTGCGAAGTTTGCGTTCAACACGTTTGGCAACATTTGTTACTTTTCGACCACGGTATTCACCGCAACTTTGGCAAGCGCGATGAGGGAGGATGGCTGCGCCACAGGCTGGACAGCGCATACCCTGCACGTGAGATAGTGCGAAATGTGCTGCTCGTTCTTTTTTTGATCGACTGGTTCGTCGCTTGGCTGGAAGACCCATATATTGAAAAATTATGCCGCCCTCAAGCGGCACCCCGCCAAATGGCGGTGGCAAATGACAAAATCCAAATAAATTTATGTTCAAATTTTGGATATGCATAGTATAGCGAAGAGACAGAAAAAAATCAAGAGGGGGAGCGACCATTGCCCTTGGGGCTATTTTTGGCTATGATAAAGGGTATATGTTTATAAAAGTGTGTGATAATAAGGTTGACTGGGGGCGCGCATCTCTAAACGAGGGTAAATTTGAATTTTTGCAATCTTGGGAATGGGGTGAATTTCAGGGATTTGTCGGACATGATGTTCTTAGACTACAAGTAGAAGATGCTGGCCACATATTGACCCAAGTTCAAGGTTTTGTTCATCAGCTTGGGCCTGGCTTAAAGTATCTGTATAGTCCAAGGTGTGAAATAGGGGATAAGCAATATGTCGGTGAAATATGTGACTATTTAAAAAAACTTGGTTTTATTTTTTGGCGCGTCGAACCTCTCGATCAATTATCTACTATCTCTTATCTCGTATCTCCAACCGTAAACAGACAGCCTCAACATACATTGATTATTGATCTGAGAAATTCCGAAGAAAAGCTTTTGAATGCCATGCATAGCAAAACGCGTTACAATATTCACTTGGCTGAAAAAAAAGGTGTTCAAGTGGTTGAAGAAAAGAATAGTAATGTTTTTTGGCAATTAAATACTGAAACAACCGCACGCGATGCCTTCAAGAGTCATAATAAAATTTATTATGAAAGAATGTTGTCATCGTCATTGTCGTATCAACTTACAGCTTATCTAGGCGACACGCCAATTGCATCAAATATTTTTATTAATCATGGCGGGACATTTACTTATTTGCACGGCGCATCGGGTAATACTGCGCGGAATTTGATGGCACCTTATCTGCTCCAGTGGGAGGGGATCAAAATAGCAAAACAACTTGGTTGTAAATATTATGATTTTTGGGGAGTGGCACCGTTGGTTGGAGATAATGGTGGAGATAAAAGAGATACTGGAGATACCATTGCACCGACAACGTGTTTTCATAATTATTGCTGGGATGTGACCCATCCATGGACTGGGGTGACGCGGTTCAAAGCTGGTTTTTCCGGTGAAGCAAAAACTTATCCGCAAGCACAAGAAGTTATTTTTCAGCCAGTAAAATATAAATTGTATAAATTGGCAAAGAAGTTTTTATAGTTCAAGTGCCCTTCCGAGCGCTGGATTATCTGGAGTTGCTGTGATAGGATCATATAACATATATCATGTATCATATATCACGGAGCGAAGGTGGAATGATACAAGGTATATGCTTTATGATACATGACACTATGAACTTTCTCATTTTCGCCGGTGGAGCCGGGACTAGGCTCTGGCCATTGTCGCGCAAAAATACGCCAAAACAATTTACCGTCAAACAAAATGATCGTTCGACTCTTCAGCTTGCGGTTGATCGTATTTCCACTTTTGGCGCGGATAATATTTTTATTTCTACAAATGAACAGTACGTGCCACTGGTTCACGAACAGTTGCCGGCGATTTCTCTTGATCATATATTTAGCGAACCGGCCCGGCGCGATTTGTCCGCTGCTGTTTGTCTTAGTTTGGTTAGATTGAAAAAACAGGGCGTGAAAGGAACAATTGCTGTACTTTGGTCGGATCATTTCATGGATCATCCTGATCGTTTTGTTACCGCGCTCGATCGCGCCAACGCTCTTATCCAAATTGACCCGGATCGTTTTGTGTTTTTTGGCGAGAAGCCTCGTTTTGCCAATCATAACTTGGGTTGGATTCATATTGGCGAAGAAATCCGCAAAGATGAGCACGCGTTTTTGGGTTGGAAATATCGTCCGGAAAAAAATGTCTGCGAAGAGATGTTTGCAAGCGGGGAGTGGCTGTGGAATCCGGGATATTTTGTTTTTGATATTGATTTTGTCTTGGCTCTCTACAAAGAACATCATGCGGAAATGCTTGGAGAAATCGAATCAATGGTACGAGATGAAAAAAATGAACTAAGTAAGTATGCAAATTTACCGGCCGAATCATTTGACCGAGCAATTGTCGAACATGTTCGCCCTGAGCAAGCAGTGGTATTGAAAGTTGATTTGGGGTGGAGTGACCCGGGGACTTTGTATGCTCTAAAAGAGGCGATGGTGGGTAGCGGAGAGGAGAATTATAGTCAGGGCACTGTGGTTTTGGAAGACAGTAAGGATTCATTTGTATACAATGAAGATCCGCACAAATTAGTGGCGACACTCGGCGTGGAAGGTATTTTGGTTATCAATACAAAAGATGGTTTGTTGGTTTGCCCTAAGGATCGTGTGACTGATTTGCCGGCGCTTTTGAAGCGTCTGGATGCCGAAGGGTTTGGTAAACATCTCTAAATTATGCCAAAACGTTTTTTGCTTATAGCGGCTGGTGTTATTGGTTTGGTTTTTTTCTTTTGCGCGGTTTATTTTTTTTCATCAGGAGCAAACATAACCGTTCGATTTGAAATCAAACAAGGCCAATCCGTTAGATCGCTTGCTGGGGAATTGAAAAAAGCAGGGATTATTCGGAGCGAATTTATTTTTCGCGTAGTGGCGCGTTTGAAAGAAGTTGATACTAATATTAAATCCGGGACCTACACCATTGAACCGCCAATAACAATTTTTTCTGTTTTGAATTCTCTGTCACATCCGGACGCACGTGAAGAAAAAACAGTAACTATTTTGCCTGGTTGGGATTTGCGTGATATTGCGGATTATTTGGTTCAACAAGGTGTTGCTTCTTCGACAGAAGCCGTATACGAGGTTACTGGTTTGCCGGCAGATACAAAAATTTTTTATACAAATCTTGTTCCAGCTAAACCAAGCAATGTTAGTTTGGAAGGTTACCTGTCTCCTGATACTTATCGGGTTTTTGCTGATGCCTCGGTAGAAAATGTAGTCCAGAAGTTGACCGAAGAAAGGATGTCTCAGTTAGTGCCTTATGCCAAGGAGATTCAATCCTCAGGATTATCTTTGCATGAAATTTTGACGCTCGCGAGTATAGTTGAGCGTGAAGCCAGACTGCCAGAGGCTCGGGCAATAGTAGCAGATATATTTTTACGGAGACTAAAAGATGGTTGGCCGCTCCAAGCCGATTCGACAGTCCAATACGCAATTGGAAAAAAAGGTGATGTGTTTACAACTGGCCGAGAAAGAAGTTTGGACAATCCTTGGAATACTTATAAGTATCCGGGTCTTCCGATTGGACCAATTGCAAA
>CAZVNO010000073.1:0-1759 GCA_964628715.1 uncultured Gammaproteobacteria bacterium
TCCAATCCTTGACTTTTTCAATTTCCTCGTTCATAGTTATGATAAGTAACTATGAGAAAAATAGATCTAAAAAAATACTACATCGAGGAACATATTTTTGAGAGCTTTTCAGAGAGCTCTTATTTGTTGATTCCTCTGGCAACTTCTATTTTAAGCGATCGGCTTACTGTGCTAGGATCTTCTTGCTACAAAAAAGGAGAGAGGCACAAATATGACTACCGAAAAGAATACATACCTGATTTAATTGTTGGCGAGCCATCCCCTACCGATTACCACTTTCTAATTATTCTTGACTCAAAGCTTCCTCAAAGTGTTCAAAGTAACGGCAGAACAAAACTCACACTAATGCGTTTGTTAAAAGATACAAAATTTTGTTTGGACATAAACCAGTCCCACGACCGCTTGACTGAACTCAAACGCGCGGCAAACAATCCAAAAATAAAGGATGAAATTGATAAAATACTCAATGAATTTGTTTATGTCGAAGACATATCACAGCTCCAAAAAGGATTGCAAAAACACTTAAAACGAAATGAATTACCAATGATAGATTATATTCTTGAAGCAAAGGTAATCCAGCCCAAGATTCAGGAGTTATCAAAAAAATATAATTTACCCCAAGAACAGGCTCATTTATTGTCCAGTCTTATTGAAAATGGTACCGAATATGTTCTTAATAATTTATCGAATATAAAAAGCAGCTCCCTATCTTATCTAGATCTTTATGGTGGCATTGTTTATCTACATAAACCACAGGACGAAGACGGCACACCTGAAATACGATCAATCTTCACCAACATAACAAATACCCAACATCTTAATCGTATTAAGCCAATCATTGAATACTTTCAAAAAGAATACCTCCCTATAGCCCCACCAGCACCAAAGAGCGATACCGATTTCGAAAAACATTTTTTATTATTTCAACTTGATCAAGACACTACACTTGATGACGAAGTTAGAGCGAGAATAATTTTTGGAATTCCAAATAACAAACCCTGTGGAAAAACCGAAACCAACAAGATTGCCTCAATGCGGCGAAATTTAAACCCATACCTAGTATAGATGATGTGAAATAAAAAATCACATCATTTTTTTAGCTTTACACAGCCAAAATTTAATATAAACTGCCAATTATGCCGGCAGTTTAATTTTATTTCTACCATTCTTCTATGACAGAAAAACCGTCACAGGTCTTTGATTTCAAACTCGAAAATCTCGAGATCAAATGCAAAATTCTTGACCAAAAAACACTTAAAGCAATTGTCGCTCTAAATTTCGGCCCATTTGTCGTGCGAGGTTTTAGGATCAGCGCATCCAAATTTAGCAGCAACAGTGAAGACGAAAACAAACAAGATGAACTTTGGGTCATTCCCCCGTCATACAAAGACGTTGGTGGAAAATACCATCCCATATTCTTCGCACCTGATAAAGAGCTCTGGGAAAATATGAAAAAACTAATTACTGAAGCGTACAACACACAATCAAACATGCAAGAAAAAAAGAAATACGGACTACCAGATGACTTTTAGAAAGCCAGCTCCAGGCCTATATAGTCAATTAGTATAATTAACTATATAGAATAACTTAAATTAACTATCACATAACATAATAGGTTTCCTATTAAGTGAAGATTATCTATACGGGCGGTTATCGAGAATTCGCTATCATGCTCGCCCTGCGGTGTCATCTCCGATGACACCCATGGGCGATTATCATTGACGCGGTATGTCGGAAAACAACGATGTACAATACACTT
>CAZVNO010000073.1:1769-4572 GCA_964628715.1 uncultured Gammaproteobacteria bacterium
TTTTGAATTGAAATTGTTTGATGAGAATGGTGCAATTAATTTCGCTGGTTTTTATAGTTCGTTACTCAAAGTGAGAAACCGGCTTATACGTGAGGGATACACCATTCAAGACGGTCATATCACTCCTCCCTCCACAGGCTCCACTGGAAAAGATCAAACGCTTTGCTATAATCCCACTGATTATGACGAACCAAATACGTCAAAGCAATAAATACCTTGTCTACGCCCGCAAGAGTACGGACGATGCAGACAACCAAAAGAACTCCATAGACTACCAAGTCGGAGAATGCTTACGATACGCAAAAAATAACAACCTCCTTATTACCAACGATAGTATAGACGGAATAGCTGAAACAGGAATAATCAAAGAGAAGCATACCGCTTACAAAACATCAGGTATCACCCTCCGCAACGATGGAAATGTTCACTACCAAATCGATCGTCCAAAGTTTAAAAAACTAGTCGAACTATTAACGAAAAAACAATATGCCGGGGTTGTCTGTCTCTGCTGGGATCGCGTGAGCCGCAACGATCAGGATGGCATGGTAATCAAAAGCCTCATCAACAATGGGGTCGATGTACGATTTGTCCAAACGAAATATGAACGCACCAGCTCGGGCGCTCTCCACATGGACATTGACGGCATGTTTGCCGCTCACTACTCGCGCGTCATCAGTGAAAAAGTAAAGGCAGCCTATAGCAAGCTTCGCAGTGAAGGAAAGTGTACTTACATCGCCCCGATCGGGTACTTGGATTATGGATCGGATCACAAACCTCTCGATCCCGACCGGGCACCACTTGTAAAGCAAGTATTTGAGCTATACGGCACCGGGGGCTGGGGTTTCAACCAATTGGCCAAGTGGGCAAACCAACAAGGCCTCACGACCAAACCATGCCGTAATAAACGCAATCCCAAAGAGATCATGGATGGAATCGACAATTACCACCCAAAGATGGGTCACAAAATCACCGAAAAAAGCATTGCGCATATTCTAAAAAACCCATTTTACATCGGCAAGCTAAAAGTTGACGATGACATCATGGACGGCATTCATCAACCGCTTATTAATGTTTCCCTGTATAACAAAGTCCAGGCTATTTTGCGATCAAAACAGGTAAGCGTATATTACGTGGACAAAGAATTTTGCACCTACCGAGGCATGATCAAATGCTCATGCGGCCGCTCCTATTCCCCTTATGAGCAGAAAGGCAATATGTATTACCGTTGTCGCTGTCTAGAAACTTGTGACAGTACAGATGTGAATTTGAACGAGCGCGAAATAGACCATCAAATTGAGGCCTTGCTCGGTCAAATATACTTTTCTGACCAAGAGCTAATAGAAATCAACGCACGGGCAAAATTTGGGCTTCAAGAAGTGTCTAACCGGCGCAACGCGGATATAGAAACCCTCCAAAAAAGACAGCGGAGAATTTACGAGGATATTGACTATATCAACCAAAACAAAATTACTCTCTTGCGTACTGCAACATTTACACCGCAACAACTCAATGATGACATAACCAGACTTCAGCAAGAGCTTGAGGACGTGGAATCTTTGATGTCCGCCCAAAAAGAATCAACGATGGAAATGTTGCAATATGTAATTACGTTTTCCGAACTCGTAAAAAACGCTCAACTCTACTACAAACACGCACTTGATACCGAAAAGAGAGATGTCTCAATACAAGTGTTTTCCGAACTCAATTTTCACAATGGAAATTTGGCTAATTTCAAAACAAAAGAAGGCTTCTCAGCCCTCTTTAATCGTCACTTAGCGCCAGTTGGCTCGGAGGGCGGGGATCGAACCCGCGGCCAAGAGATTAACAGTCTCCTGCTCTACCGCTGAGCTACCTCCGAATGTTGTTCTATAAACTAAGTTACCAACTCTTACTAAGATGCGTCCAAGCGAAGCGCTTGAGCTACCCGCCTGCCATCGCTACGCTCAGGCGTTAGCGGGCAGGCCTCCGAATATTTTTACCGCGATTATCATACCATAACATTTTTGACTTTGCAATATCTGTCAAGGAAACAAAAACGCTCGCCTCCTCCTACGATATTTCCCATGCTTGAGAAACATCATAGGTCGTGCGAGCGTCTCGTCCCCGACCATGATACACCGGGCGGTGCTCGAGGAATCATCTGCACACCCTTCACTTTGTGCCTTCTTCTGCAGGCCAGGTGATCTTGGGCGGCGGGATCTTTTTCCACGTTCCTCGACACGGATTGTAGAAAGATCCATGTGAGCATGGCCCACCCTCCATGGCGTTATCCATCTCTGCTTCGAACGGGTCTTGACCACAGGTGTTACACTTGAGCGGACTGACCGCGAACACATCATCCCCTTCCCTACAGCGAGGGCAGCGGTGCCCGCCATCCTCCTGAAGAAAATGCACCTCCAGCCCGATCGTTTCCGGTTTTTGCCTTGGAAACATTCTGTGCAGACCCTTACACCGCTCGCACTCCCAGAGCGCTACCCGTTTCCGAATTGCTTTTTTCATTGTTCGTCTCAGTAAAATATTTCTCTTTGCTTTCGCCATACCCCTCCCAATCCGATACTATACGAGGCCTAGTAAATGGTCAAGTTGCTATGTTCAAAAAATTATTACCATAGCCAAAAACAAAACGCTCGCCTCCTCCTACGATATTTCCCAGATTTGAGAAACATCATAGGTCGTGCGAGCGTCTCGTCCCCAACCCCCTCCATCACGGCATGGCAACAAAATCATGGGTGCCACCAATGCCTTTTTCATAAAGATACCGCCGTCGATCCACCAGTTCGCTGCCAACAGCTTCTGCGGACCA
>CAZVNO010000074.1:0-4509 GCA_964628715.1 uncultured Gammaproteobacteria bacterium
CGCTTTTTTTATTGTGGCACCTAACTACACCAAATCTAACCGGCCGCGACGACCCGTACTACCACGCCAAACACACTCTTCTGGTTGCAGAGAGTAATACATGGTCAGTTCCACAGCAATCTGTCGCCTACCAATACCCGGTCGATGCGTATGTTTTGGCTCATCTGGCAGCGTCAACATTCGTCAAATTTTTTGGAGCCATCACAGGCACAAAAATTTTTGCCGCGCTCCAAGCAGCTTTAGTTTTTGTAATTTTCTTTTTCGTAGCAAAACGAAACCACGTTCGCAAGCCATTCCTATGGACGTTACTTTTTGCTTTAGCTTCTACAACATTTATTACAAGACTATTGTTTGAGCGCCCATTCGTGTTATCCATTGCATTTCTCATGCTTGGATTTGAATTTATCCGGACAAAAAAATACTTATGGCTTGGAATTCTATCTTTTATTTACATTCTTTACTACAATTTAGCGCCACTAATTATTGGCCTGGCTCTAGTCTCAATCTTGGTTGATCTTATCCAAAAAAAAGCAATCAACATTCGTCCGCTCATTTCTACGCTAGGCGGAATAACCGCCGGAATACTTATTCATCCCATCCATGAAAATTATATCTGGCACATGTCAGTGCATTTTTTTTGGGTATTTGGTTTAAAAATTAGCAAAATTAGGCTAGATAGCGGCGCAGAAATTGAACCACAGACTTTTCAAAATTTTTTCATTCATAATATTTTATTAATCACCGTAATGATAATTGCAATGTCATTATTCTTGTTTCTGCAAAAACAGCGACAAACAAACCGCGATATTTTAATGCTAATGATATTATCCTTACCATGGTTTGTAATTGCGGCTTTAATACCACGCGGTCTTGAATATGCAGCCCCATTTGGATGTTTATTAGCAGCCGTTTTATTTAATCGCTTTGCTGATCTAGGTTATTGGGAAAAAATAACCAACAGACTAAAACAAACCTATTTCTATTGGCCATTATACTTTTTAGCGCCAATAGTGCTTGTGCTAATTTGTGGGATTACACTTGTCTCTGACACTATTTCCATGCACGGCCGAATAAAGACCAAAACCATTGATGACTTTCGCCTAGCAAACGAATATTTAATCAACAACACCAAAAAAGACGCTATCATTTTTAACACAAAATGGGACTTTTTTCCTCTCATGTTCTATTTTAACACCCACAATCGCTATGTCATGGGTTTTGACCCGGCATTTTTGTATGTTTATAATCCAAACATGTATTGGATCCATTGGCATGCAAGTTATTTTGGTAAATATTGCCCTACAAAAACTTGTACCACTGACCTACCAGATGATAAAAACGCGCATGCGCTAGCTCTAAGTATCCGCAATGTTTTCCAAAGCGACGATATTATCACAGGCAAAAGACCAAATGCATTTTTAAAATTACTCGAGTCAAATCCAAAATACTTTACCCTCACCTATTCAAACAACTCAGTGGTAATTTACCATATAAATAATACCGCTCAATAATTATCCAATTAAAAAACGTCCCAAATGGGACGTTTTTTAATTTTATTGTGTGTAATTATGACAAATGTGCTGAAACAAGTTTTGTCATCTCAAACATTGTCACTTCTTTCTTGCCACCAAAAACTGGAAGTAATTTGGCGTCAGCGATAATATTTCGCTTGTTATTTGGATTCTGAAGATTGTTCTTTTTGATATAGTCCCAAAGGTGTTTCATGACCTGACCACGTGGCATTGGTCCTGCGCCGATAACTGCAGCAAGCTGCTCTGACAGATTCATTGGTTTGAGCAATGCTGGATTTGCTTTCCTTGGCATATAGACAATATGTTTTCCCGATAAATCGGGACCCGTCAAAAAAGACGAGAAAGAATTAAGATATCCACATTATAACACAAGGTATTTTTAAGTACAAGAGTGTGCATCTTCTGTGGGTTTACGTGTCAGCATTAATCAGATATACTATACTCTGCTTTTTGATACTAAAATTGTATGGCGCTGTACCACAAACACCGACCCCAACTATTCTCAACCATCATTGGACAAGACCACATTCGCGAAACCCTAGTGAATGAAATTAAAACCGGTAAAATTGCCCATGCTTACCTGTTTTCTGGCCCGCGCGGTGTCGGCAAAACCACCACAGCTCGTGTCCTCGCAAAGGCCATGAATTGTAAATCTAGAAAACATGAAAACGCCGATCCATGTGATGCCTGCGATTCGTGCCAAACCATCACTGCCGGCCGTGCTATTGATGTAATTGAGATGGATGCTGCCAGCCACACTGGTGTGGACAATGTTCGCGAGCAAATCATCGATACCGCTCATTTTCAGCCAACCCTGTCCCCTTACAAGATATTTATCATCGATGAAGTCCACATGCTGTCGACCAGTGCTTTCAACGCGCTTCTGAAAACACTCGAAGAACCACCAGCACATCTAGTATTTATCCTTGCAACAACCGAACTACACAAACTTCCGGACACAATCATTTCTCGCTGCCAGCGTTTTGCTTTCAAAAAAATTCCATACGACACAATGAAAAAACATTTGGACGAAATTGCCAAAGAGGAAGATGTCCACATTTCTGCTGAAGTGATGCAAAAAATTATCAGAAAAAGCGATGGATGCGCGCGCGACGCAGTAAATTTACTTGATCAAATCATGTCAACCGGAGAAAAACATATTACCCCCGAAGTAGCCTCGCTTGTA
Source organism: uncultured Gammaproteobacteria bacterium (assembly GCA_964628715.1). Taxonomy (GTDB): domain Bacteria; phylum Patescibacteriota; class Patescibacteriia; order Magasanikbacterales; family UBA922; genus JAHFIC01. The sequence goes on from CAZVNO010000074.1 coordinate 2,719, forward strand.
CTTCCGACATCTCATATCGAAGATATCCGTAGTTTTTTGGATGGGCTGGCAACCCGCGATGCTGGGCATGCGCTTGAGGCAATTCACACTGTGTCCGAGAACGGGCTAAACGTGTCCCAATTCGCACTTGATCTGGTTGAATGCTTGCGATTTGCCCTAATTGCCAGCACTGGCAATTCAGTGCCAAATACCATTGGCATCGACTTATCGCCTGACGACCAAAAAGCAATTACCGAATTTGCCAAGACTATTGGTAGACGTGAATTGGTAACACTGGTTGATATGACCCTAAAAAGACGCGCTGAAATAAAATCAGCCCCAATTCCAGAACTGCCGCTTGAATTATTAGCCGTAGAATGGTGCTCAAAAAATTCAGAGACAATTTCTCATCCGTCTTCTCATTCATCGTCCCCGAAAATAACCGAGACAATGTCAGCAAAAACAAAAGAGATTGAAAAAACAAAAATAGAACCAGAACAAAAAAAACCAGAGGAACTAAAATCCGAGTCAGAGCCAGAAAAAAAATCAATTGTTGAACGTGTCATTGATTTGGTGTCAAACGAATCAATCGCCACTATGGAGCAAGCTCAAAAAGCTTGGACAGATTGCACCCGTGCCATCGAAGCAGTCTCTCCATCATTGGTGGTAGTTTTGAAAATGGCAAAAATTACCAAAGTAAGTGGCAATACAATCCTACTCTCTGTCCCCTACAAATTTCACAAAGACAAGCTGGAAGAAATTAACAACCGAAGAAAAATAGAAAAAATACTGACAGAAACCTTTGGTACCACAACCCAATACGATATCGCAATTGATGCTCCAGCTGAAACGCCGAATGATATCGAAGACATGGCCGCTATGTTTGGCGGTGAAGTAGTTGGAGTTTGACAGCTTTATGAAAAAAATACTTTTTTTAAATCTGATCCTTCTCTTGACCCCGAACATTGCTCTAGCCAATACTCTTTCTGTCCCCTTTACTTCTCAGGCGCCAGAAGGTATCTGGACACAGCCTTGGTTTGATGCCTGCGAAGAAGCGTCAATCACGATGGTTGACGCGTACTACGCCGGCAAATCAATCAACACACAATATGCGAAAAGCATGATCCAAAGAATTGTCCGGTTGGAAATGAAAACGCTTGGCGTGCACCGCGATACCAATGCTGCCCAAATTGTCGATATTATTAATCGATTTTTCCCTTGGGAAGCTAGGGTGGTTCAGAACCCAACGCTCAACCAAATAAAAAATGAAATTTTGTCATCTCGTCCGGTAATTATGCCTGTTTATGGCCGCGCTCTTCGAAACCCTTATTTCCAAGATGGTGGTCCAAACTATCATGCTTTTGTTATTTCTGGTTTTGACGATAATACAAAAGAATTTATTGTTGAAGAGCCGGGAACAAAACGAGGTGCGAATTTCCGCTACCCATATGATAGGATCTTATCCGCCATGCATGATTACTTACCAAATGGTCGCACTCGCTATGGCAAGCCAGTTGCAATTTTTACCAGCAAAAAAATAGTTGATTCTGCTCTAATTGACGGTGATGGTGACGGGCTAAATAAAATTGACGAGCTTCGATACGGCAGCTTGTTGTGGCTTATGGATAGTGACGGAGATGGTATGAACGATGGTGCCGAGGTTAAATCTGGCCGTTTGCCAACCAAAGCCAATCTGTAGCGTAGTGTAGTAGCCAGGCTAGTTTGACTTTTTCGTTATTTTTGCTACACTATGGCCATTCCAAAACAGCCAATCATTCAGGGATCGTCTAATGGTAGGACAATGGACTCTGA
>CAZVNO010000075.1:0-3174 GCA_964628715.1 uncultured Gammaproteobacteria bacterium
TCTCTTCCTTTACCACTTTTCAGAAATTTTTCTTCTTCCAAAGCATCTTGTTTATTCTGAAATGCCTCATAATAAATAAGCTGCCATGGAATTCCTCGTGAGGTAAAGTGGGTTGTGGCTGTGTTGTGCTCGTGTAATCTTTTTTTCAAATCAGACGTTGACCCAATGTATTTTTTCTGTAACTTTACGCTATACAAAATATAAACGTAATACATAAAATAAAATGGGTCTAGCCAGTTGTCCGCCCGAGGCGGATCCGCCTTGGGCGGAAACTACCGGTCCAGGTATTCCCCCGATAAGGGGGAGTTTATTTATTTTGCAGCCGTTGCTGCTGCTTTGCGGATGCGCTTCAATTTCTTTTTGTCGCGCTTCACTTTGTCGAGTTTTCTCTGTGCTTTTTCTTTGTTGCGCCCTTTTTTTCTCATGCCCATATTAATGAAGTAAAAAGTCTTTATTTAGAGGTGAACATAAGATACTAAAAAAAGACTCAATTGTCAAGTTACTATTTATCATTGTTTACCGAAGAAACAAAAAAGGCCCTTAAAGTGTTCGGCGTCGGCATGAGGATCGAAGGAGGGGGCGATCCCGCCTCAGCCAAACACTTTCAAGGCCCTTATTAGTTAGGAATGATAGCACAAATATCTGACTTTGTCAAGGCAATCTGTGGACGATTTCGGTATAATAAAAGCTCCGGTGAAGGAGCTTTTATTCATGATTTTATTTTACTGAAGCGACTATTGCTTCGAAGATTTCTGGGTGGCTAGCGCCGAGTTCGGCGAGCATCTTGCGGTTCAAGAGAATGTTTTTTTGTTTCAAGGCAAAGATGAATTTGCTGTAGCTCATGCCGTGAGCGCGGATAGCGGCGTTGACACGAACATTCCAGAGTCCTCGCATATCACGCTTCTTGACCTTGCGATCTCGGTAAGCGTGGACACCGGCTTTCATCACGGCTGTCTTTGCGAGCTTGATCAGTTTTTTGCGGCCAGCTTCGAATCCCTTTGCACGTTTTAGCAATTTGCGTCTGCGTTTCAAATGGGATAGACCTCGTTTAACTCGGGACATATCGAAAAGATTTAGCAATAAGGCATGGCGCGCAAAATGGTTTGCTGCACCGTATTTGTCATGGTCGCGTCAGAGCGTTTGTTGCGCTTTACCTTACCGGTTTCGCGAGCATTAAAATGGTCTTGGCCATTAGTTCGTTTGATGATTTTGATCCCTTTTTTGGATCGTTTCACCATAAAACGTTTGGCTGTTGCTTTGTGTGTCTTCAATTTTGACATAAACTTTGAGTCAAAAGGCAAAAGTCAATAGAAAAAGTAAGTACACGGGATTCTACCAGAAAGCGGCTCAACTGTCAAGCGCTTATTTCTTGGCCACAACTACAGTAATTTTATTGGCTTGTTTACTGATTTCTTGGTCAACACGGAGTGGAATTGTGGCTTCGACCAAAGCAAGGAATTTTTTGATGACGCCAAAGGCCAAATCAGGTCGGGCGTGTTCGCGTCCGCGAAGGATAATCTCAGCTCGAACCTTGTCTCCGCGTTCAAGAAATTTTTCGGCCTGTGAACGACGAACTTCCATATCATGGTCACCAATTCGCACAGAAAGGCGAATACCTTTGACATCGCTCACGTGAGCATTGGCTTTTTGCTTTCGCGCTTCCTTTTCGCGTTGGTATTTGAAATGTGTAAATTCAATCAGCTGGCAGACCGGCGGCTGAGCTTTCGGGTTGATTTCGACCAAGTCCATCTCTTGTTCTGCGGCCATTTGGGCTGCGGCGGAAGTAGTCATGACACCAATATTTTTGCCTTCACGGTCAATCACGCGCACTTCTGGTACCTGAATAGAGGCATTAACATTGTAATGCGGGATAATAGGTTTGTCTGGCCGGCGTTTGCGAGAGATACGCATAGGTAAAAACAAATTTGTACTTTGTTCAATGTCGACAGTATGACAAGAAAATGCCTATTTGTCAACAAAAAACGCCGCATGAGTCTTCATGAGCGTTTTTGTTTTCATCGCTCGCACTCGCTAGGTAAAAATATTTTGCCCAGTGAGTGAGAGGCGAGCGATGAGGCGTGGTCGTCCGTCTGCCACCCTTCCTGTCATGCCTAGCATGAGCGGATGACCGTGAATGCGCCGAGCGGCGCGCGGAAAACCAGACCGCACTCCCGTACCTGCATAAGCGCGATGCTGGAGCCGATGCGATTCAGGAAATTTTCCGTGTCCAGTTTTTCGGTGGCGTAGAAGGCCGCCTCGTGCATCTCATGCGGCCATCCTTGGTTCAGGGCGGCCATGCATAGATCTGCTTCGATGGTCGGTGGGTCAAGTTCGATTGTGCCGTGCACACTTTCGTCTACCAGAACGCCAGCCGCTTTTGTCCATGCGCTCTTATCGTCGGTGAAGACGACGGTTATTTGGAGCTTTCGCTCTTTTGCTTCGCTTAGAAGCTCTTTCATTTCTTCCAGTTTCATTTTGTCCTTTCTTGTCGCTGGTTGGCGACTTGCTTACTTATGTATAACAAAATATTTACTTGTTTTCAAGTAAAAAATAAATTTATATCTGTGGAGATGCCGGGATTCGAACCCGGGTCTAGTGCGGCCTTTGGGTATGATCTACAGGTATAGCTCGTTTGTGGGTACGTCCTGACATAGAAAATGAGCAAAAATGTCAGGATATATCTGTGCATGGGTTCGGTATGGTCCGACAGAAAAGGACGCATGCCTACGCTCGATGTATGACACCGGCGTCCAGCTATCGAGTATTGCTAGGCCGATGGTGGAGGCTTATTAAGCGACCACAGGTGCAAGCTGGAGTGAGCGAACAAGATTGTTCACTGCAGTCCGAGCTTGACTGATTACGTTTGCACGTAGGATTTGTTTCAGGATTTACGAGGATGAAACCACCTCGACATGCACATAACCAAAGGGAATCCGACTATCGATGCCTGTCATCCCCATATAGACTAGAAAATAGAATCTAGAAATTACCACCGCCTTGGGCGGGGTCCCGCTAGAGAGCGGGAGAAAATAACAATAGAATATTAGTCGTGGTTTTCTATTTACTATTTTCTTTCTCTCTCCATATCCCGCTTTATATCCCTTTTTTTCAATTTATCGCGCTTGTCATATTTCTTCAAACCTCGCGCTACACCAATCTCAAGTTTTATAAGCG
>CAZVNO010000075.1:3274-4463 GCA_964628715.1 uncultured Gammaproteobacteria bacterium
CGCTTGTCATATTTCTTCAAACCTCGCGCTACACCAATCTCAAGTTTTATAAGCGGCCCCTTAGTATAGAGGGATAAGGGAACGATTGTCAATCCTTGTTCTTGGGATTTGCCGCGCAGTTTATCAATTTCTTTTTTCTTGAGGAGTAGTTTGCGGCTTCGATAAGGATTGTATGATTGGATAGTACTTGCTTTGGCGTATTTTGGAATATGCAAGTTTGTCAGTAGCGCCGTGTTGTCGTGAAATGTGACAAATGCACCCAATAATTTTATTGATCCGGTGCGAATTGATTTTACTTCCACTCCAGATAATACCAAACCAGCCTCGGTGGTATCGAGGATTTCGTAGTCAAATCGGGCGCGTTTGTTTACGGCGTATGTGGGCATAGTTTGCAAACAGTCTCTCAAAATTATCATACTTTACGCGTTCTTTCAACTGCGGTATAATTCAAATTAGAAATCAATCATTTTGAGTTTACAAAAAAACCATTACATTGATACTAATTTTTTCAACTCTGAAACTCGTCATCCCACTTCTTTTGCTGGCCGCAAAGGAATTACGCAAAATCGTGTGGTGACTCAAACAAGTCAGAGTTTTAAAAATTAGTATCAATTTAGTCTTAAGTTAGGGGCAAATATATTCGTTCAAATTAGCAATTAGCAATTAAATTTTGTATGTTTGGCAAAAATCAATCATCACTTTCTTCTTCAGTTATTATTCCGGCCACAGTATTATTCGGTCTCATTGTCAGTGTCTTTGTGGCAATTATTTTATTTTCAAGTTCGCGCCATATCGCGGCTTCTTTGCCCGGACAAAAAAATAGCGACACAGCCTCTGCTGACGTGGCTGGAAATTATTTGAAAACAATGGAAACTCTCCGTGAGTCTGTGGCTACATCAAAAGAATCTGTTGAAGCAATGATTGAGCGCGTGAACAAAGAATTGTTTTCAGTTCGTGTCCCTGCGAATGGTCTCGACAAACATCTTCATGCTGTGATTGCGATTGAAAAAATGAAAGAAAATATTGGTGACCAGTCTGACACCGATATAAAAAATAATTTGGTATCAATTCTTGAAGCGCTAACCCATTCCTAACATGGCCGATCGCATTCGAACAATCCTCAGCCTTTTTTCTGGCGTGGTTTTTGCGCTTCTTCTGTTTTGGGTTACGAGCGGAGCAGCGCCATGGT
>CAZVNO010000076.1:0-4350 GCA_964628715.1 uncultured Gammaproteobacteria bacterium
AACATCGGCCAATCTTTTTGCCAATTTGTGCGATAAAAGGATAGGGAGTGGCATGAGCTCAGGTGTTTCGTCAGAAGCATATCCAAACATAAGACCTTGATCCCCCGCCCCCTGCTCTTCGGCACTTTGTTTTGTCACGCCTTGTGATATATCCGGTGACTGTTCATGGATTGAGACAAGAACTCCTGCGTGTTCACCGTCGATACCATAAGCCGGATCAGTGTAACCAATGTTTGTCAGAACTTCGCGCGTAACTTTTTGCACATCTACGTAACCATTCGTGGTCACCTCTCCACCGACAATAACCAGACCGGTAGTAGTAAATGATTCCACAGCCACGCGTGATTTTGGATCCTGAGTCAAAAGGGCGTCGAGAACCGCATCAGAAATTTGATCGCAAATTTTATCTGGGTGACCTTCGGTCACAGATAACGTTATAGCGAATTCCCCGTCATTGCGAACGAAGTGAAGCAATCTCTTCAAAATTCAAAGATTGCCGCGTCACTCGTACCTCGCTCCTCGCAATGACAGTAGCACAAACAAAATTATTCTCTCACGGATTTGGGATTATTACAAGAAAACTCTAGCCGGCACTGGAGAGCGGGATCTTGAGGCACGAATGCCCCTTGACCCACCTCTCTCCAGTGCCACCCCGCGCACTTTGCGTAGGGGTTTAATTACCCTGCACGACCTCCTTCTTGTTCTGCTTCACGAAGAGGCCGCCATCGACCTGCTGGTCAATCAGCCTCTTCATGAGATCGATCTTGCGGACGAGCTCTTCGTAGGCCTCGACGGTCGTGTCGCTGAGCCCTGCCGTCCTGGCAGCGTTCAGGCACGATCGGAGACGATCGCCAGACTGAACCGTTGAAGACCGGATGATCTCGAGAGCTTCATCCTTCCCCAGCGGCTTGCGCTCGCTGTTGTACGGATCATGTTCTTCGAACCCAGGGTGCTTGACACCGTAGAACGACATGTTTCCTTCTCCTCCTGGAGCCAATGGCTCCCCCATGATTTATCCGACGACGCCAACAGAAAACAATAATTTATTTTCTTTTAGTGTCGTCAGATCGACATAAAACAAAAATTTCCTATCCAGACGGATAAGAAACAAGTTTCTGATTTCATGGAAATACCATGACTTATCCGCCCAATGGGCTTTGACCACCTTCTCCCCGACTGAGTCGGGATAAGGTTGGTGTCCTCCGAAGCTTTACGCGTAGGAGGAACTCTTGATAACTAATTCAATTGTAAAATCAGTCTACAACGGCTCAAAAAAAAATGCAAGCCCAAGTGTGGATAAAAATTATCTGACTTTTTCTAACATATCATTGAATGTTTTTTCTTGAACATCCTCTATATGACCAATCCGACTTTTGACGTCCTTCATGTCAGCTTGATTGTCTAGGACAATGCTAAGAATTTTATCAATATTATCCATATATTTTTGAGTATACCATAGCGGTCTATAATGTCTAGACAGGTAACTTTTTCCTTGCCCGAAGCCCAATCGCAGCCATCAGAACTATTTCCGTGGTTATAAATACACCACCAAGTAATTCTATCGCTTCAATAAACCCACGCATCCCGAGCAAAAATAGTACAAAAGGAATACCACAAACAAGAAGCGCAGCAAATGCCGAATGGATCTTGAAATCCCAAGCCAATGAATCACGAAGTGATACTCCAGACATGAGAAAACTCGTTCCCATGGCCAGAGCGGCAAAGATATTTCCAAGCATAAAAACACCATCGCCAAGAACTTTACCAAGACCAATCGTGGCTATTTCAGTCGTCCCTGCTCCGGTAACACCCACCACCACAATCGCGAAAATAAGATAGATAAATGTAACAAAAATACTTGCCCACCAGATTGCCGACTTCAGACTTGAGGCGCTATCTTTTAAAAGACTATGTGCTTCTGGGATGCTTCTGGAACTATGAAAAGCAAACAAAAGAACACCGTATGGGAAAAAAATTTGTGTTAGATCAGTATATTGCAAATTAGGAATTGTAATTTGAGGCACGCTCCACAAAGTAATAAATAGAACAATACCCAAAATAGCCAGTATAAAAATCAATTCCACAACTTTCACAGTACGCATGCCAACTAAAACAAAAAAACTGCCAACCACAAAAAAAATAATACTCCACTTCAATGGCGTACCGCCAAAAAGCGCTGAAAGCGTTTGTCCCTCCCCAATTATATAAACCATGAGCGACCCAATAAGGAGAGTGTACATGTTTATGACCATTAGCCACTTCGCAATTGGACCTCCATAACGCTCGGCTAATCCTGGAAGCTGCAATGGAACGCCCGCTCGATTTGCGATTTTAGCGAGCATTAAATTGTATGCGAGTGTAAGCGTGCCAATGATAATCATGGACAAAATACCAATCGGCACGCCAACCTGCGCGATCGCGTACGGGATACCCAAAACTCCGGCGCCAATCGCTCCGCTCATAATAAGCGCCACAGCCTCGACAAGGTTTATTCGACGTCTAAATATACCATCGTGCGGCACAAGCCTATGATGATTATCAATTCTTTTATAAGTCAATTCAGGCTGCATAACTAGTATTATTGACGAAAATATTTTTTTTTGGTATAGTGTCGAAGCAATACGCGCGCCTAGCTCAGTTGGTTAGAGCATCTCGTTTACACCGAGAGGGTCGGGGGTTCGAATCCCTCGGCGCGCACACTAAAAAATACTTTTTGCTATCTCCCAATACCTCGGATCAGCATTTTTCTCTTTCATAAAGTACCACCATTCGACACCCCACAAATAAACCCGACTAGCGCCAATACGCGAGGCATACCTGATATTCCCAACCAAGTCATCTGGACTGAATTGTTTTACTTGTTCATCAATAGGCATTGTAAGCGCATTTGAATTTGTATACCAAGGCTCGGCCTGTAATTCAGAGACAAAAAAATGTTCGGCTGTTTTTCCAACAATCCAGGCGTGGAAAGTATAGGCGCCTGGCGGCAGCCAAAAATAATGTAACAATCTACCGCTTGGAATGACCACACGACGATACAATGTCGTGCCTAAAATGTCACTCACCCTACTGGCTTCCACCCACAAACCAAGCTCACCACTATCTGTTACCACAATCCGACGAGAGGGATCAAGTGATTTCACCATTGCAATTTCATCCTCTACCCACTCTGGATGCAGGTCAGCACATTGGCCAAAAACAAACTCAATAAATGGTTCATTTTCCACCTGCCAAATTTCCACAGCACTCGATGAACGATACCTGATGACAACTTCTTTTACATAATCAAAAAATTGTCCGCGTGCAGCCTGTGACATTGGCCGCACCCATTCTGGATTGTGACATTCCGGCCAACGCGGAGTCTTTTGTCCCAAAGCCAAAATAATCTTTACATTATTTTCTTCTGCCTGTTTTATCATCCAATCAAGATCGGAAAACTCATACTTTCCTTTTACCGGCTCAATATTTGCCCACTCAGCAGCGATCCGTATAGAGTGAGGTTTTAGATCTGTAATAATTGCGGAATAAGTTTTTTTCCAATCCAGACCAAGGGAGTCAGCATATTCTGGACGAAAACTCACGCCCCATACCTGTCTGTGCACGGGGATGCTTAAGAGCCAAAGAAGTACGTAGACTGCCAGGAGTGTAAGTAGTAGATACTTTAATAATCGACGAGAGAACTTCATATATCATGAATCATGTATCACAGTACAAAAAATACCGACCCAAGAGCAACAAGAGCAATCGCAATTGTCTCGACGACAAGTTCACGCTTGGTAAAATATTCTTTGAAAATTTTTGGTAAAAATTTTGTACAGAGATAAATTATAATAAACATGTAGACGTATTGGAGGCCGCCAAGAGCATTGACCAAAGTCACACTACCAATCGAAATCGCGTAATTTATTAAAAGTATCGCAACAACGCTTAAAACCTTTGCTGTAATTACAATTGATAGAGCATGCTTTTTACCATATGTTTTTAACTTTTTTTTCTTTGCGGTCAACAAAGAATGTCTGACTGTCTTTGAGGCCAGAAGTAGGATGCCAAAAAACCCGACCGATGCTCGTGTCCAGACAATAGTCTCGACAAAAGAATAGTGACCAAACAAATATTTGGCCGCAACCAAAGAGGCAGCGAAACAAATACCTGAAATAATTGCCCACAAAAAACCAATATGGAATCCGTGGTGTTTTTGACTTTTTTCAAACGAAAGGAGTAAACAGGCAAAAACAAGAATGACTACTCCGGCAATCTGCGCGCTTTCCAAAGTTTCTCCCAAAAAAAATGAAGATCCAACATAAGTCGCCAGAGTAATCATTGCCCCGTTGAACGGATCAATATGACTTG
>CAZVNO010000077.1:0-1129 GCA_964628715.1 uncultured Gammaproteobacteria bacterium
TGAGGTAATAAATAAACCTGATACTGCCAGCTCTGGCCGGATTGGTATTCTGTTGCAATGTGATTGATCTTTTCGATAATCCCTAGTTTGTAGCCAATTTCCTCTTCTGCTTCCCGGATAACATTTTCTTCAATTGTTTCTCCAATGTCCATACGACCACCCGGGAATTCCCATTTATTGTGAAAGTCTGGACGAAGAGGGTCATTTCTTTTGGCCATGAGTATTTTTCCATTTTTTATAATTAGGGCGATTGGTACCACTACGTGTTCACCGCCATATTGTTTTTGTAAGTAGTATTTCATTTGTCCCAACGCCTTTCCTCTATGACTGACAGAGTTTTTTTCAGACATGGAAAGTTCAGAATAGGTTTTGTTTAAATTTTCAATATAAAATATTGGGTCATATCCAAATCCATTTCCAGGCTCGTTTGACATTTTTTCTGTAATTTTTCCTTTGGTTTCTCCAATGGCTACAAAGGTATGTTTTGCGGTTGGATCAGATACTGCGATAGCCGCTCGGAAAGTTGCTGACCTGTCTGTATCGTTGCCTTTACTTAATTTTTCAAGAACAAATTCATTTCTTTTGACTGCGTTTGATTCTATTCGTGCGCTTATTACTCCCGGCCAGCCCCCTAAGGCATTTATGAATAAACCTGAGTCATCAGAAATTGTGACTAGACCGCTTTGCTCAGAATAGTATCTTGCTTTTAAACAAGAGTTATCCTCAATTGTTAGTCCGGTTTCTTCTGGTGGAATAATTGTTTTTTCAATCTCAGAGAGGCTGCAGAAATCAAACGGTAAATCAGCCAGAGCATCTTTGATTTCAAGATATTTTGATTCGTTTGTTGTTGCGATTAGGAGTTTACGTGTCATTCGCATACTACTTATCAATGTGTTTTTTTATTTTTTTTGATTTAAATTTTTTGGATTTAAAAGCTTTCATTCTTACTATTTTTATAGGTATTTTGAAAGCTAAAAGCTTTACATTCGACAAATGCACATTTGTAAAAATATCAAATTAAGAATGAGAAATAAATAATACTAAACAAGTAGCATTATTTACATTTATTTCTCTATTTTTGTGATTATATGAATATATTATATTTACTTATTGGGGTTAGTCTACTTGC
>CAZVNO010000077.1:1139-4330 GCA_964628715.1 uncultured Gammaproteobacteria bacterium
ACTACATTATAAAATTGTTTTTTATCACCAAGGATAACCTTGTCTATCAGTTTAATTTCCCGAAGAAGTGATGCTCTCTCTTTTTCTGTGTGGATTGTTTTTATTTTCTTTAAATTTTCTACTGTTGCGTCTCTACCGACTACAGTAATTAAATAATCACCCAATTTTTTTGCTTGACGGAAAAGGGATATGTGTCCCAAATGAAGGATATCGAATGTACCAAAAACCATTACCCTTTTTTTATTCATAGAATTATTTATTTTCTGGTGCTGTTTCTGGTCTGACCAAAGGGAAAGCCGTAACTTCGCGAATACTGTGTGAACCAGATAGAAGGGTTGCAAATCTGTCTATGCCGATGCCTGTGCCTGTTGCTGGCGGCATGCCATGCTCAAGAGCCTCCACGAAATCAAGGTCAGCACCCATCACTTCCTCCTCACCGGCAGTGGCCAGTCTAGTCTGCTCAGCAAAACGTTCTCTTTGGTCAATTGGATCATTTAATTCTGTATATGAATTTGATAGTTCAAAGCCGGCTACAATAAGTTGAAACATATCGGTGTATCTAGGGTCAGCGGCTTTTTTTGCCAAAGGTTTTAGCTCAACTGGATAATCAAGCACAAAAGTTGGTTGTCGTAATTTTGGTCTAGTAGTTTGTTTGTAAAGTGAATCCAAAAGTTTGCCTCGTTCAGCGCCATCCTCAACTTCTAATTTATTTTTTTTCATTACCAAACGTAAGCTTTCGGTTGTTTCAAATTTATCAATATCAATCCAACTGTGCTTCAAGACAGCATCATGAAAAGTGATTCTTGGATAAGGCGCCGAAAAATCTATTTCTTCATTATCATGTAGGACTTTCAATTTACCGATACTTTCTTCCACCGCAAACGGTATAAGTTTTTCGTGAAAGTTCATATTTTCCTTGGCATCGGCATATGCCCAGTAGTACTCAAGCATGGTAAACTCAGGGTTATGCTCTCGATCAACGCCTTCGTTTCTAAAAACACGTCCCATTTCAAAAATCTTTTCAAAACCACCGATCATTAATCTTTTTTGCCAGAGTTCTCCGCAAGCGATTCGAAGGTACAAATCCATGTCGTAGGCGTTTATATGAGTCGTGAATGGTCTGGCAGCAGCTCCAGACGCGACTGTTTCAAGCACTGGAGTTTCCACCTCCACAAATTCTTCTTTATACAAAAATTCACGAATGGCCTTTAAAATCCTTCCTCGGACAAGAATTTTTTCTTTTTCTTCAGGGTTAGCCAGGAAATCCAAGTATCTTTTTCTAGAACGCAGTTCTTCATTTTGGAGACCGTGATACTTATCTGGAAGCGGTAAGAGCGTTTTTGTGAGTAATATCCATTCTTTTACCAAAATAGATTCTTCACCTTTGTGAGTAGTAAATCTTTCACCGGTTATTTGCAAAAAATCACCGCTATCAATAAGGGAAAGAAATTGCTTGTAATTTTCTTTTCCCATGTCATCTGATTTAAGAGCGATCTGCATTTTTCCTGAGGCATCTTCAATATGGCAAAATGTTAGTTTGCCCATATCACGCTTTGTCATAAGTCTGCCGGCAATTGTTGATATTTTTCCAACCGGAAGAGACAGCGCCGCCTTCACTGAATGTGTTCTTTTTGATTCTGATGGGTAAGGATTGATATTCGCCGACCGAAGAGATTTGAGCTTCTCAAGTCGTACGCTGCGTTCATCAATCTTTGGCTCTGTTGCTGGTATTTTTTGTATCATAGATGCAAGTCAATGTGTCTATTAGCATAGCAAAAAATACAGCAATATACAATATCCCGACAGTTTGCGTCGGGATATCAATAAAATGGTTATTTATTAGCTTAACTAAGAGAAATTATTTCAAATATTTGAACTCCGGCCGGAACAGTGACTTGTACTTTATCACCTGCTTTTTTATCCATGAATGCTTGCCCTAGTGGTGATTCATTTGAAATTTTACCTTTTATTGGTTCGGCTTCTTGTGCGCCGACAATAGTGTATTGTCTTTCTATGCCATTTACTTTAACGACAATAGTCGTGTTTAAGGTAACTATACCCTTCTTACCACCAGTTGGCAGTAATTCTGCGTTTGAAAAGATATATTCGAGCTCTTTTATTCTGCTTTGCACCCAGGCCATCTCTTCTCTAGCAGCGTGATACTCAGCATTTTCCGAAAGATCACCCATTTGTCTGGCTTCATCAATTCTTTTCGCTAAAGTAGGTATTTTGTTTTGTTTTAAATCCTTTAATTCTGCTTGCAGAGATGCAAATTTTTCTGGACTTAGGTATTGAATTTCTTCAGTCATACAACATTAAAAAAATAAATCCGCCCTGCGGAAGTAAACGAATTATACCAAAAAAATAGTATGAGTCAAACATGTTGTCCACATATTATTTTTCTTATAGTTTTGCTTGTTTTGACTCTGGCGAATGCGAATATGTCCACCACCAGTTATAAAATTCTTGGGCCACTGGTACAGCAGCTGTTCCCTCTCCACCTTCTTCAATCATTATAGTAACTATAATTTGAGGATTATTGTATGGGGCAAAAGAGGTAAACCAGGCATGATTAGGAAAATTTTGGTTCCATTGAGCTGTACCGGTTTTACCGGCCACTTCAAATGGCAGAGAGTTAAGCCGGCGACATGAACCGCCAGTAACGCAGTCTCTCATCCCCTGCCGCACAACTGCCAGGTAGTTTTCATCAATCAAATTATTTCTGAGAATTGTTGGATTTACTTGTGTTTTGGTATTTTTTACAGGATCAGTAATTGTTTTGATGACATGAGGTCTGTAAATTGTTCCACCGTTGGCAACAGCGCCAGTCATGGTGGCGATTTGCAGCGGAGTCACTAATAAATCACCCTGTCCAATTGAAAGATTGTAGGTGTCTCCAATATACCACTGCTCTTTTTTTGTTTTTGATTTCCAAGCTTCTGTTGGCACAAAACCAGAAGCTTCGCTTGGGAGATCAATTCCCAATTCTGAACCAAATCCAAAAAGATTTAAGTAGTGGACGATTCGTTCTATGCCGAGTCCGTTAAATTGTCTGTACCCGCCACCAATATAATAAAAGAAAGTGTTGACTGAATTCGCCAGTGCCTTAAGTACATTTGTTGCACCATGTCCACCTGATAGCCAGTCTGGGAAAAACCAAACGCCAACTCGCAAGCCACCTGTGCTTAAAA
>CAZVNO010000078.1:0-4027 GCA_964628715.1 uncultured Gammaproteobacteria bacterium
CCGATGTGGAAATTGCCTGTTGGTTGGAATCCGGAAAGTATAACTTGTTTGGCCATATATAAAATCAATAAGCCTATTGTAGCTTATTTACTAATTTCAGCCAAAAACACTTTCAGCTTCGCCCAGCCAGCCAAAAACCACCCATTATTTATTTCGCCAGAAGCGATCATCTGTTCGATCTCATCAAAACTTTTAATGACCACTTCGTGAATTTCTGAAACATCCAGTTGTGACGTGCCGGCAGTTAACCCCCGGGCCAAATATACTTGTTCAGTTTGCGCATTTAGACCTGGATCAATCTGTATAGTACCGAGGTCGATCCAATCATTCGCTGTGTACCCTGTCTCTTCGACTAATTCACGCTGTGCAACAATCAATTTTGCTTCACCAGGCGTATGACTCCCACCTGCCGGCCAACACCATGTCCATGATTGAATCGGATATCGCCACTCACGAAGCAAAACAACATGAGTATCGTCAATCACCGGGATAATCAACCCACCCTCGTCTATACGCTGAACATAAGAATAAATACCTTGTTCACCGTTGGGAAATTCCACTTCATCTTCCCACAATCGAATCCACTTATTTTCGTAGATGAGTTTTTTATTTAGAGTCTTGATCATAAAATAAAATCCGAATCTACCAATCTACAAATTCGGATATTTGTAGATTCGAGAAACATTCGTAGATTCGGATGATAGTTAATCACTCTCCCCTTCTTCTGGAATGATAATAGCGGCAATAATATAACCAAGAATCGCCGGAGCCCCGCCGGTCATGATAGCAAGAAGAATAAAACCAAGACGAATAAGATTGCTATCCACATTGAAGTAGGCCCCAATACCGCCACAGATACCAGAAATGCGGCGATCGATTTTGGAACGATAAAAACGCTTCATAAAATGAATTTTAAACTTCAATTACGACTGGTAAAACCATTGGTCGTTTTTCAGTACGTGTCAAAATAAACTGCCCAATCTTGTCCCGGATATCATTACGGATTTGATTGGTGTCAGCCCATTGAAGCGGATTTGATTCAATCACCATTTTTTTCACCCGATGACGAATATCTTCAATCAATTCTTTGTTGTCTTTTAAAAAGACAAACCCACGAGAAATAATATCTGGATTCTGAATAAGTTTTCCACTCTTGGAATCGACGGTAGCAATAACTACAATCATGCCATCCTCTGCCAAAACCTGACGATCGCGAAGCACGACATGTTGCGAATCAGAAACTCCCAATCCGTCCACAAATACATATTCACTTGGAATTTTCTTTGGCAGGGTTTTCATTCCATCAAGACCGAGCTCAATTACCGAACCATTATCAGGCACAGTTATTCGCTCATTTGGGAAGCCATTTTTAACGGCCAGATTTCTCGCTTCTTTGAGGAAAAAATGATTACCATAAACTGGGATAAAATAATCAGGCTGAACTTGTTCAAGCATGTCAACAATATCCCGTCGTGTGGCATGGCCAGAAACATGAACATCCATGAGGTCTCCGTGGATAACATTATCAGATTGACGATAAATATTATCCTTTAGCCTCTGGACGCTACGTTCATTCCCAGGAATAACTGAAGAAGAAAATACGACAGTATCTGTTTTTCTCAATTTTAAGAAACGATGCTCACCGCTTGAAATACGATTCAAAGCCGCATTTTCTTCACCCTGAGCACCTGTGCATACCACAACCACCTGATTTTCTGGATATCGATCAACATCTTGAGTATCAATCAATGTTCCTTTTGGGATCGTGACATAACCAAGCTCCTTCGCAACCTCAATGTTCATTTTCATACTGTACCCCTCAAGAGCAACTTTTTTATTCAAATTCGCCGCTGCCTCAATTACCCATTTCACGCGTTCAACCTGAGATGAAAAAGTGGCAAGTATAACCCGACCAGGCGCTCTGGAAATAACCTCAGTCAAATTATGATACAATTCTTCGTGTGTGGCATGACGCCCTTCACGAAGCGAACCCAGGCTTTCAAGCATAAGTACGCTTGGACGTTTTACATCTTTCAATTGATGATACTTAACATGAGTTTCGCCACTGGCTTCTCGCTCCATTGTCCAATCACCTGGATGCAGCACTGTCCCGACCGGAGTCTCAAGGATAGTACCCATTGAATCCATGATTGAATGTTCAACTTGAAAAAATTTTAATTTGAACATTCCCAACTGGACAATGTCATTAATTGTTTTTACTGTAATTGTTTTCAGTTTACTAGCGGTTCCTTTTTTATAATCTTCCACTCTATGTTTGATCATCGCAAGGGTCAGAGGCATGGCAATAATTGGCGGATTGCCAAGTTTTTCCAATAATATCGGTGCTGCACCAATATGATCCAAATGGCCATGACTAAACACTACACCACGAATACGATTTTCTTTTCCAAGGAGATACTTTGTATTTGGAATTACATAATCGATCCCAGGCATGTCTTCTTCCGGAAATTGAACACCCATGTCAAGAATAACGATGTCGTTGCCATACTCAAATACCGTCATATTCCGACCAACCTCTTCACACCCACCGATTGGTATAACCCGAAGGACGTCTTTACGTTCTGATACCTCACCAAATGATACTGGAGAAGCCTGGGTGCTCATCATTCCATTGGCACCGCCAAAACCACTACCTTGAGGTCGACCGCGACGAAAACCACCTCGTGGGGTGGAACTTCGCGTCCGGACAGCGCTGCCACGCGTACGTGGCGCACCCGATGTACTTCCCGTAGACGATCGTCTTCCTACTGTACCACCAATTCGGCCGCTATTCCGCTGCATAATTGGTCCTGTTCCTGCTTGCATCATACTATACACTTAAATTAATACTACCTACTTCGAGTGCCACTCAATGTGGCATTCTCGAGAAGAATAAATTGTGCGGATGGAGAGATTCGAACTCTCATGCCCTTGCGGGCGCTGGCACCTGAAGCCAGTGCGTCTACCAGTTTCGCCACATCCGCCTTGAAAAAAATATTTAATTAAGCCAACTATCAACGGACTTTCCATTGTCCTTTTGTCTTCATGTACCAACTTGCAGCCAAATTGAATCTATCTGCCGGTTGGTATACGGGATTATCAACAATCCCATATATTCGATCGTTAGTTGCATATGTATAGGTTGGAGTATAAAGAAAAATCGCAGGTCTATCTGAAATAATTTGTTCTTGGAACTTCTCATACAAAGAAGCTAAAACAGAAAGATCAGTTGTAGCCCTTGCCTTAACCAAAAGATCATCTACAGTTCGATTTGAATATCTAGATAAATTAAGACCAGGAAAATTAATCTGGCTGGAATGCCAAAATGGATACTGATCAGGGTCGCTTCCAATAATTAAACCGTAAAGTAAAACATCGTAATCTCTTTCTCTGAGAATCTGACGTGGAATATCCTTTGGAGAAACAAGTTCAACGGTAGTTCGAACACCAATTTCTTGCCAAGAGCCAGCAATCAGCTCAGCCACTTGCTTGTATTCAGAGGTATCAGCAGTAACAATATTTAGAGCCAAAATATTTCCGCTCTTATCTTTACGATAAAATGTCTGAGCTGCCTGAATTTCTTCATTTAACCTATCCCGGACCAGGTCCTCCAATGACTGTTCCGTGGTTGTAGCGACAGATACTGTTGAAGTCGCAACCAAAGCAGTCAAAGTACTTGATGTCATTTCACTCATTTCTTTTATAAGAGCGTCATGACGCGATTTCCGATACTCATCAGCAGAAACTCGACTCCAACTTGCGTCAAGTAGTTTATTGGCATCATCCAACGCAAATGTTGATTTTGTGGTTGAAGCACTAAAACCCGGAGAAGTTGGTAATAATGGCCCACCAATTATCTGCCCATCACCTTTCAAAGCCTCACGAATAATCCGATTTTTATCCAGCGCGTATTCAAGCGCTTGACGCAAGACCTTGTCTTTCAATAAAGCATTATGATCTTGATTCAAAAATAGACCTGTATATTGTGGTAAAAGTAAAGTGTGAAGTACGGTATGTTTCCTATCCA
>CAZVNO010000078.1:4037-4279 GCA_964628715.1 uncultured Gammaproteobacteria bacterium
AAATCATTTGGCACAAAACTTAAACCATCAATCTTCTGTTCGCGCAGAGCCTGAATAGCGCCAGTTGGCCCTTCATAATCACCAAAAAATTGCATAACAAAAAGGTTGATGTAAGGCCCTGTGCGGTAATAATGATCGTTACGCACAAGCTCATAACGATAAATATAGCCTGTGTCATCTTTTAGAAGCTTACTAAACTTGTAGGGTCCAGTACCGACTGGTTGCAAATTATACTTGTTAAG
>CAZVNO010000079.1:0-1723 GCA_964628715.1 uncultured Gammaproteobacteria bacterium
CAGCAAAACCTTTTACAAAACTTGAACCAAACATGATAAGAAGCGAACAAGTAATGAGTGTCGAAAAATTACTATCACGAATTGATGTCCAAGCTCGCAAAAATCCTTCTTCGACTGCGACCAAAAGACTTCGTCCGCGCTTCAATTCTTCACGCATACGCTCAAAGATGAGTACATTGGCATCAACCGCTACACCAATAGACATAATGAAACCGGCAATACCCGCAAGCGACAAGGTGATACCGAACAATTTTATTACTGTCAAAGAGAGGGAGACGTACAGGGCAAGCGCGATTGTTGCCAAAAATCCTGGCAAACGATAGTACAGAATCATGAAAAGCATGATAAAGAGGAATGCCACAATACCAGCCCTGAGACTCTTGGTCAATGATTCAGCACCAAGTGTCGCCCCAATATGCTCTTGAGAAATCAATTCAACTGGCACAGGCAAGGCACCTGCGTTTAGTCGGGTGGACAAAAGCTTTGCCTCAGCGAAGCCAAACTGCCCAGTAATAACAGCCTGTCCGTTTAAAATTGCAGAATTTACGGTCGGAACACTGATCGGAGAGCCATCAAGGAAAATACCTACCGGCTTACCAATATTTCTAGAAGTGACATCAGCAAAAAGTGTTTTCCCTTCATCATTGAACTGAAGCGAAACTTGGACAGTTCCAGTATTTGGATCAGTCACCACTTCTGCGTTCTTCAATTGCTTACCAGACAAACCAGTTGTCTTCCATGGGTCAGCTGGCGGTAAAATATCTTGTTCTGATTTAGTGCTAATAAGAATCCGCGATAACTCAAATTCTTTTGGAATGACTTCGTTGGTTTTATAGATAACATGGTAACCAAAATCAGTCTCAATCGGGCCAACAATCTGACCAACTTTGGCACTGAAAACAGCAGCATCAAATGAAGGAACCATGGCGCCCTTTGGGAAAACACCCAAATCTCCGCCTTTATCTTTACTCCCCGGATCGCTTGAATTTGCCTTGGCAAGTTCAGCAAAATTATTTGCATTAGCCTGATTAAAAATTTCTTCAGCTTTTTGTTTAGACTCATCTTTTGTTAAACGAGCGTTATCACAACCTTTGGCGCCAATATAGCAAATAAGAATGTGGCTGGCTTGAGCCTGTTTTTCACCATCTCTCTCACCACCACGTTTTGCGATTGTCCAGCCATCCGGTGTTTTAATAAGTGCTGTTGCAACTTCACCAGGTTTTGAACTCAAAAGCCAAGTAAAGATGGTTTCGCCAAGCGGGCTCTGTTCACCGACATACCCAATATAGCCATTATTATCCTTAATTTTTGGCTGGTCATCAGAATACTCTTTGACTGCGGCGGCAAAATCTTTTCCTTTAGCCAGATCTTTCAAAACCTGATCAGCTTTTTTCTTGGCAGCCACATTGAAAGCATCCATTTGTTTTTTCTCTTCAGCCGTCAATGTTCTTGCTGGCTCATTATTTTGTTCTTTAAACTCCAAAATTGGTGTTTCTCCAATCATGGCGATTGCTTTTTTGACATCAGTCACACCAGGCAGATCAACAATCACGCGATAATCCCCACCAACTTTTGTTGTCTGAACATTGGTTTCGCCAACCCCCAAGCCATTAACACGGCGCTCAATAACATCGCGAACACCTTCAAGCGCGCTTGACTGTCCAGATGGTTCAACACTATCTACGATAGCGCGGTATTCCAAATGAGTCCCACCTTGCAAATC
>CAZVNO010000079.1:1733-4241 GCA_964628715.1 uncultured Gammaproteobacteria bacterium
AGGCCTAAAGAAAACGGTTTTTCTGGGATTCTTGGCAAACCTAAGGCAATACTGTTGTTCAACCGGTCAATACCCATGTTGGCGTATTTTGGAACAACAAAAATTGTTGTGACCAAGAACAAAGCAAAAATCCATACTACACCCCAGCGAATTTTTGATATTTCCGTATTCGAAGTAAGTTTTTTATCAGACATATCCATGAACAATCAATGTATATGGCGACTATTGTACGCTAGAGGACAAAAATCGTCAATCCCCGCCTTTTGGTTACTATACACAGCGCAAATAACTATGCGCCATGACACTTCTTGTACTTTTTTCCTGACCCGCAATAACATGGATCATTACGACCAATCTTTTTTTCCGAATCGCTGTGGCCTGGACCAGAACTTTCTGTTTTTGCATTCAATTCTTTCTCGGCTCCAGTCAAAGTAAGTTTATCATTTGCCATGATTGTCGGGGCAAACTGAAAGCCCAAACCGACTTTGAAAAATGAATAAACAATTTCTTTTTGAATACTTGATTGCAGAGATTGAAACATTTGATATGTCTCTTTTTTGTACTCGACCAATGGGTCGCGCTGGCCATAACCACGAAGGCCGATGCCAGTTCGCAAATAATCAATTGCGACTAGATGATCCACCCAAAGCGTATCAATTGCGCGAAGCAAAATACTTTTCTCAATTTCACGCATGAGTCCCAATCCTTTTTCTTTTTCCGGCAAAGAATTAACTACCTGCTCTTCGATTTTCTTGTACTCATTTTTTGCAGACTCCAAAAGATAAGTGACAATTTCTTCGCGCGCTTTTACCTGATCAAGTTTTTCCGAGCCAGATTTTCCAAGAGTTAGTACATGTTCGGTTTGCTCGGGTGACAAAGAAAAAATTGTTTTTACAGTTTCAACAACTGGCTGCATGTCCCAATTATTTTTTTCTTCATTTGAATCAGTTGTTTGGACAGCATTCACCATGTTCGTGTGAAATGAAACCAACAGCTCAATCTCTTGTTCGATAAAATCCAAAATCATTTCTTTTAGGGAAGAAAAATTCTTTTCCGGCTCTTCAGATTCATCCTGAACTATAAATGTATCCGGTTCTTTTTTGTCCGGAACAGCTTCGATCGCTTCAAAAGGAACCTGGGAGGCAACCAGTTCAAGAATATTTTTTCTTTTCTTGTAAATTACTTGACGATGACGATTCAAAACATCATCATAATCCAACAGATGTTTGCGCGTATCAAAATGATAACTCTCCACTTTGCGCTGCGCGCTTTCCAATAATTTTGTAATCATCCCTTGCTCAATCGGCATATCATCCGGAACATTGAGACGAGTCATTACACTTTTCAAACGATCACCGGCGAAAATACGCATGAGCTCATCGTCGGTCGAAACCATAAATTGCGTTTCGCCAGGGTCGCCCTGACGCGCCGCACGACCGCGAAGTTGATTGTCGATACGACGTGATTCATGCCGCTCAGTGCCAAGCACAAACAAACCACCAGCAGCGACCACAGTCTCAACATCTTTTGGATTTGCCGGTACGCCACCAAGCTTGATATCGACTCCACGACCGGCCATATTTGTAGCCAAAGTTACCGCGCCTGGCCTACCTGCTTGAGCGATAATCTCACCTTCACGTTCATGATTTTTTGCGTTCAAAATTTCATGAGTAATTCCATTGGCCGTCAAGTAATCACTTAATTGCTCATTTTTTTCAACCGAAATTGTACCGATAAGAATCGGCTGATTTTTTGCTCGGCTTTCTTTAATTCGTTCAACTATCGCTTTAAACTTTCCAGCTTCATTTTTGAAAATTTGATCATTGAAATCTCCGCGGCTGTCTTTTTTATTGGTCGGCACAACCACAACCTCCAAATTATAAATTTTACCAAATTCTTCAGCTTCAGTCACTGCGGTACCGGTCATACCACCAAGCTTTTCGTACATGCGGAATAAATTTTGAAATGTAATTGTTGCCAAAGTTTGACTTTCACGCTGCACCGGCAATTTTTCTTTGGCTTCTATCGCCTGGTGTAATCCTTCACTATATCTACGACCCGGCATTTTTCTGCCAGTGAACTCGTCAATAATCACAATTTCATTGCCATCAACCACATACTCCTTGTCGCGTTTAAAAAGAACCTCAGCTTTGAGCGCCTGTTCGACATGGTGAACCAGCTGAATACCGCCTTCAATATACAAATTTTCAATTCCAAGCATCTGTTCAAATTTGGCAATACCAGCTTCGGTCAAAGTCGCTGAACGCATTTTCTCATCAACGTTGTAATCTTCATGCTTTTTTAAATTGCGAACCAAAGTGGCAAAACGATAATACTGTTCTGTCGCTTCTTCGGCCGGCGCGGAGATAATAAGTGGCGTGCGAGCTTCATCAATTAAAATTGAATCAATTTCATCAACTATCGCGTAGACCATTTCGCTTCCTGGTCGCATTACTTGATCAGACAAATTTTGCACCATGTTGTCGCGCAAATAATCAAAACCAAACT
>CAZVNO010000080.1:0-4163 GCA_964628715.1 uncultured Gammaproteobacteria bacterium
CCAACCTTTGCGGGTGTTCCAGTTAATAATTATTTTGATCTACTTATTAGCGAATTTGCACTTCATGACTTTACTGAGGGCAAAGATCTTTTTGTTTTCCCATATGATTGGCGCCTTGATATACGCACAAATAGTCAAAGTTTGAGCAATTTTATTGATAGGTACGAACTTACTACAACCACTGGGAAAATTGATATTGTTGCTCACAGTATGGGAGGACTTGTTACCAAACAATACATGCTAGATCAGGGGGATGACAAAATTGATACGCTTATTTTTCTCGGTACTCCGCACCTTGGCGCGCCAGGGTCTGCCAAGAATCTTTTGTTTGGCGATGACCTGGGTATTAGTTTAAAAATACCAAACACATCTTCAACTGTTTCTCTTTTGGACCCACAAGAAATAAAAAGGATCGGCCGGAATATGGTTTCTATTTATGAATTGTTGCCTAGTCCTGCGTACTTCACTCGTGTTGCTCCATACTTTGACGATCTTACACAATCGCATACGTTAGGCTACAATGCCACTATGAATTTTCTGGGTAGTCAGGATTTGAATGTTCGTCATTTGGCCACAGCACAGTCTTTTCATTCAGATGCTCTGGATAATCTTCGCAGCGATCTGCCAAATATATTTTCTATCTCTGGTTGCCGTACCCCCACTATTGGCACTATAATTCGTCGTAACCATAGTCTCTTTGAGGATGAGTATTTACTTGCTTATACAGCCGGTGATGGTACTGTACCAATTGGTAGTTCGGACGCGTTTGATTTGCCAAATAACCATCGGTTTTATCTTAGGAATACAAACCATTCCAAAATGCCTAGTGAAGATGGAACTCGCGAGTTGCTTGTTGATCTTATTAGTCATCCAACTTTAGAGCCTAATACCAATTCAAGTATTTCTCACTCCCGGAGTGATTGTGCTGTTCATGGTAAGGTTGTGTCTGTGCACAGCCCGGTGGATATTCATGTATATGATGACCTTGGTAATCATGTTGGTTTGAATGCCAGTGGTACTCTTGATCTAGGTATCATCGGTGTACGCTATGATAATATTGCTAACAACAAATTTGTTTTTTTGCCAGACGGGCAGAATTTGTCAGTAAGATTAGATGCCACCGCTACAGGCACATTTAATCTGCGTGTATCTGATGTGGTTGATAGTACTATTGCCACAACTACTTACTACAATTCCGTGTCTATTGTCCCAGAAAGTCAGGGTACAGTAACCATTGGTAGTGAACCAATATTGCAACTTGACGAACATGGTACTGGTGATGCTATTACAATATTGCCAAGCGCTACACTTGATCCTATGCAGGCAGCTGATTTGGAAAAGCCACAAACCTCAATTATGGTTGTAGATGATGCAGGGGTTGATGTTAGTAGTACCTGGTCTAGAGGACCAGCGATAGTTACTCTATCGGCTATTGATGATAATTCTGGTATCTTGCGTACCGGATACAGTCTTGATGGCGGTGTTACTTGGCAAGTTTATTCCCAACCCTTTAGTATTAGCGGTGAAAATATTCGGGTGCTTTATCACTCAATTGATCAGGCAGGTAACATTGAAGAGGTTAAGACTCAGATTATTTTTGTAGATACAACACCCCCTGAAGCCAGGATTTATTTTGATCCGGTGAGTAGGAATATACAGATATCAGGTTTTGACACAATGACTTCAACTACTTTACTAAAGACTCCAAGTACCACGCTTATTATTGACGGAGCAGGGAATATGCTTGAATTGCAAAATATTACTACAACAACACAAACTGCTTTCACAACTTCCAGCATGTTGCAGATTACCGGCTTGCGGTATAATGGTGGAGAGTGGCAGGTGATTGGTAAAAATACTGTTCAAGCGTTTTGGCAAGTAGACAAAAAAACCAATTCATTGGTTTACCTAAATGAAGTATTGGCCTGGAAAGATCATTTTTATCTGGCTAGTATGTACGGGCCAAATACTAGTGGGACGCAAATTTGGTCTAAGGATAGTTTTGGGAATAGGAGTTTACTGCAAACATTACCGGGTATTATTGTGCCAATAATGAGTCTTATTAATTTTACCCTTAATTATTTATATTGATATGAAGAAAAATATTTTAATTATATCTTTAGTTATAATAATTTTATCTGAAGTTTTATTATCACCCGCGTTTTCAGTGGCTTTATATTTTTTTTCTGGTGGCAGATTTACATTTATTAATACTTTATTTTTTAATAATGAAATTAACAGAGAAATTATCACTAAATTTGCTTTTGTAGAGATGATTGCCGCAATAGTCGCAGGCAGTATAGTGTATGGTTATAGGAAAAATTCAAGATTGTTGCCTATTATATTTACAGTTATTTTATTTATTATTGCTCTGCTAGATGTGTTTGGTTTAGCTATTGCTAATGTCGCAAGCAGTATGCAAATCGGCTAATGTAAAAACCACCCCAGCATAGAGCCGGGGTGGTTTTTAGTTTACTCCAGTGTATTCTTCTAGTGGTATGATGCATGTTCCGCACATTTGTATTCCACCAGTCAGAAGTGTGGCAGTTTTTTCTCTGCAATGGGGGCAAATCCAAATCATAGTAGATCTAGATTAAGAGTGAATTGTCTATTTGTCGTCCTCCTTAGCGACAAATAGCTTCCCGTTAGGCCTGTAAATTGCGCAGGTTTTTTCCGTAGAATTCAATCCAGCGGAATTGTTTGTTTTTGTTTAGCGCGATGAATGTTTGTGTTGGTTTTTTGTTTTGAGTGGCGACAAAAATTTTTTTGAAAATTTGTTTTAGCATATTTGTATTATTAGATTTTTGTATTTCCCTGCGACCTTTGTGACAATTGCCAAGCATGGATGCAATTGTGAGAGGGTATATGTATTGTACTGGTATCAAAAAATACTGTCAAGTCTGTCAAGTCTTATGCAACTGTGGATAACATTTGACAAAAGTATGTTTTTCGCTTATACTTAAAATATAAATTTTCAATACGATATCCGGACATCTGGATTATCCGTATATCCGAATCTTATTTATGCATATCATCCAATCAAAATTACTAGGTCTACTAGAACACGGGCCGATCACCGGGCTCGCACTTCGTGAAATTGGCGCAAAGATCGGTGTAAAAGACAGTCCTCAAAAAGTGAAACATCATTTGGATCAGCTGGCCAAGAAAGGTTTTCTACGCATTGATCGGAAAAATAACAAAATTGAAAAGTTGGGTGGTGGGCAGATCAAAACCAATATGTTTGCACTTCCGATCATGGGTCGGGCCAATTGTGGCGAGGCAACATTTTTTGCAGACAATCATATTGAGGAGTATTTGCAGGTGACCAAGGGGATTCTAGGTGATTTGGCCAAACGAACCAATGATTTATTTGTTCTCAAAGCTGTCGGACCATCGATGAATCGTGCTGATATCAATGGTGATACGATTGATGATGGTGATTTTGTGATCGTGGATCGGAAGAATACTGCCCCAAAAAATGGCGCGCGCGTCGTGTCGGTAGTGAATGGTGTCGCAAATATCAAGCGCTTGCATGTAGATGAAAAACACCATCAGGTCGTCCTTATGTCCGAATCCAACCAGGTCATTCCACCAATCTATATCGACCAGAGTGATCTCGATCAATTCCTTATCAATGGTACGGTGGTGAAGGTGATGAAGCAAGTGCAGGTATAACTTCTTTGTGTAGTCATAATTTGGGGAGGGGTAAAAACTTATATCATAAGTTATTTTTTATATGAAAAATAATAAACAAAAAAATACTGGTATTGTTGTGTACCAAGCAAAATCTGGGGCGATTGAGCTCCGGGGTGATTTTGGTAAAGAGACGATTTGGGCTAGTCAAAAGCAAATTGCTGATGTTTTTAATATTGAGCGGTCTGTTGCTACGAAGCATATTTCTAATATATTAAAAATTAAAGAAGTTGATCAAAAAAGGTTATCGAGCAAATTCTGCCCGTGCAATTGAATTCCGCCAGTGGGCTACCAAAACTTTGCGTCAGTATATTACGCAAGGGTTTGTGATAAATAAAAAGCGGATTGCTGAACATTATAGCGAATTTCAAAAGGTGGTGGAGGATATGAAGAATTTATTGTCGCCGAGAGCGATCCAAAATACAAATTGAGGTCTTTTGGACACTTACTCAAAAACGTTAAAAGTGGTC
>CAZVNO010000081.1:0-4142 GCA_964628715.1 uncultured Gammaproteobacteria bacterium
CTTGATATTGGTGGAGGTTATGGCCCTCTTGGGAGCTCTGGACCGGTAATTATAAAAACTATGGATGGCGGCCGTACTTGGTCAGCAACGGATAATATTACCGGCGGTACGCCAAATTTCAATAGTATTGATTTTGTTGACGAACTTCATGGTATGGTCGTAGGTGAATCAGCGACAGGTGGAGCAGTTGCCTACGCTACGGCCGATGGTGGATCTTCTTGGCAGTTACAGACAATTCCAACAAGAACAGCCGGTATATTAGGTTCTCGTGTGACAAATTTTCCTTTGTCAGATGTCTCGATGATAAACGCTTCTTCGGGTTTTGCGGTTGGTCCAAATGAGGAAACATATAGTTTTTCGATGGATACGGCATATTGCGGTAGAATTGATGATTGTACTACTGACAGTAGTTGTAAATATGGCGATAGCTGTGTTTCTGTGGTTGATTCAGGGTATCACCTGCGAAATCCACAAACAGCAGGGATCGCTCAAGGAAGCTCTTGTTCAAATGATTGTCAGCGTACTGGCGGTTATTGCGGCGATGGGATTGTTCAGAGTTCTGGCCCTATTTATTTTGATAGCAGCGGTAACCAAATACCAAAAGAACCTTATGAAGATTGTGATGAAGGCTCAAATAATGGGACTCCAGTTGGTAGGTGCAACCAGTATTGTCTTTTAAATTTGGTTGCAGGCGCTACGCCAAGTACCAATTTGCCGGTTGTATGCGGCAATGGTGTTCTTCAGGGCGGAGAGATATGTGATGAGGGTACAAACAATAACGTTCCTTGTACACCTACTTATAATCATGCCTGTACCTACTGCTCTTCCTTTTGTTCGGTTATCACAGTAAATCCCACCGCTTATTGCGGTAATGGCCAAGTTGATGTCGGTGGTGGATCAAATGAAACTTGCGATATAAATTCTTCTGGTCAAGTTGTAAACGTAGCAATTCAAAATGGAGCGACAAATAACGCGGCGGTTAATCTTTGTGCTGATGTTGGTAGTTGGACATGCGCAAATAATTGCACATCACTTTCTAATACATGTAAAGTTTGTGGGACTAAAGATCTTTCCATTGGTGGGGCAATCCCACGTCTAGCAATATTGAATCCAATGGTGGACGTATCGGTTCCGGTTACCCAAGCTGCTCCAAATCAAACCACTTGGGCAAATGGTACTTTTGCTGGTTTGTTCTCTGCCAGTGCTTCCGGTTCTTTATGGCCATCGGCTTCGTTGGGCTCAGGTTTCTTTACTAGACAGCAACAATCATTGTCCATACCAGCTTTTGGTATCGAGTCTGACTTATTGTGCAATAATCGTTATGAAATTGCTTTTAATCCTTCCGTTAGTGGCGATAGATTTCAGTACCAGGTGTCAGGTGAACGGGGAGCGGTGCAGAATGAGATGATTGTTAGTCCGGCAATTTTGGAGGATGGATACAGAATTGTTGTTCGCTGGACAAATCGAGAGGCGGTAAATACTATTTTTACCGGTAATTTATATTCAGAAGCATTTAATAATAATTTAGATTTTCCGCAGCCGGTTATTAGTTTGACTCAAGCAACTACTGATGAAAATAACCCAACGTATTTGGATCCGGAAAATAATAATGCTGAATATGATCGTGTTTGCGAACAGCTCCGTCAGGTCTCTCCGGGCTATTGGTGGCCGGCAGGGTGTAGCCATAGGGGTTACGGACCAGATGCTGTAGACGCGAGTAGTCCAGGCGGTTATGAGAATGGTATATTTGTTCATCCGGTTGTGCATCTCCAGAATACCTATACTCAAGCAATGACGTTTGTCGCTGGTGCTGGTCCGATTCGGGGTGCAAATAGAAATAACGATAATACGCCAGGGGCACA
Source organism: uncultured Gammaproteobacteria bacterium (assembly GCA_964628715.1). Classification (GTDB taxonomy): domain Bacteria; phylum Patescibacteriota; class Patescibacteriia; order Magasanikbacterales; family UBA922; genus JAHFIC01. The sequence goes on from CAZVNO010000081.1 coordinate 1,863, forward strand.
AAATCAAATAAATACAAATTATGCATTTTTCGTTTCAGCGCCAGGTCAGCCAATCACACGGTACACAAATAGTGATATCCAGGTTGAAGTTTATACTTATCATGCTGGTCAGGATCCGTTGAATTCAATTTACAAGCCAACCTATACTTTCTCGATTCGAAATGCTGTGCGTGGTCAAGCTGGGGATGCGTATTGGCATGTGTTCAATATAGTTCGTGTGCAACACCCCGATCAATCATACGGATATGAACTACAGCGTTTTGGTGGTGTTGATGAAAATACTGGAGATGGAAGTATTGAATCTGGTTTCGCGAATGTTCAGTGTAATGTGCCAGGGCATTATTGCCCTCTTACTGGTGGTAGTGCTGGTTTTGGTGCTTCGGGTCTGCCAGATTTCACCATATCATCACTTTCTGCCACTCCGGCAAATGCTGTGGCTTATTCAAATACGCCAATTACGGTAACAGGGGTAATCGCCAACCGTGGTTTTTCACCGTCAGCTGACTCTTGGTATAGCGTCTGTTTGGATTTCGCTGATTGTGGGACAAATATTTCGCATTCTTTGTCAAATGGGCAAGTCCCAACCATTAATGCCGGCGGATTATCGCCACAAATTACAGCCACCTTCAACGCCAGTCAATTTTATAGTCCAATTGGTTCTAGTTTGACACACACAATTTATTTTTGCGCAGATGTACAAGACAATACGCGTTTGCCAAATGTTCAAGAAGGGGACGAGACAAATAATTGCAGTTCTGTGCCGTACACCCTTGCACCTTCTGGTACCGCATGTGCTCAAGACAGTGACTGTAATTCTGTTGGACCGTCTAACTATTGCCGCTCAAATGTCTGTACCTATTTGGTTTTAAGTAATACTGTATGTTCGGCTGATTGGCAGTGCGGTTTTGACTTACTTAACCCTTACCATTGTGATACTATTTCGAATAGGTGCGCGCAGTATCGCAACTAAATAAAATTTTTAGGTTAGTTGTGGTATAATTACAAAGATATGGAGCTCTCACAACTTCGTCCTAACCCTACAGATATATCGTCACGTCGTCCACGTAGACTAGTTGTGATAACTATAATCACAGTAATTTTATTATTGGTTGGGTTGGTTTGGTATTTTATATTTTGGCAAAAGCAAAATGTTCAAAAAAATGTTGATAATGATAAAAGTTCTGTCCAAAAGAGTGTCATTGTTCAGTCTGAACCGCCAGCTGTTGATCCTTTTCCAAATGATAAAGACCGTGACGGTTTGTCAGATGAAGAAGAAAAAAAAGCCGGTACCAGCGATTTTGAATTTGATACTGATCATGATGGTTTGTCTGATAAGGATGAGATTAATGTTTGGCGAACTAATCCGACAAAATCAGATACAGATGTTGATAAATTTAGTGATGGCTATGAGGTGGCGAATGGGTATAACCCAAATGGCCCTGGAAAAATTATAAAAAAGTAAAATCTTTTCTAATTTATATTTATGTTTGACGACCAACCAATACAATCAAGCGGCTCTGTTCCGGGTAATTTGCCAATAGCTGAACCAGAGGATATGTTTTCGCCAGTGGATGATTCAGCTGCTAGTGTGGTGGGTCAAAAACCGATTTCAGCAGAAGAAGCACCGCTGCCGCCTGCCTCGGCTCTTTCTGTGGGAGTCCTAAAACCAAAGAGTAACACGCCGCCAGCTGTGCCAAAAGTTATGACACCGCCTATGGACAGCATGTCAAATCCAGCTTCGTATCCAACAAAAGGACCGGTGTTTGGCCGTATTTTGATAACCGTACTATTAATAGTCATTCTTGGTGGTTTATTTGGCGGCGGCGGCTGGTTTGTCTATACGAGATTTATCAAAAAAAGTTCAACTGAATTACAAAATATAAAAAATAACCAAACACCAGAAGTTAGCTTACCAGCACAATCTCCTGATAATTTGGTGACTATCCCAACCCCGAATGAAAATTTGAGTGGTAATGCCACTGATACCAAATTGCTTTTTGGCGAACCGATTGATTCTGATGGTGATGGTTTAACTGATGACCGTGAAAAAGAATTGATTACAGATCCAACAAATTGGGACACTGATCATGACGGTCTATCTGATTATGACGAAGTGACAATCTGGAAGACAGACCCAAAAAATCAAGATACTGACGGGGATACTTATCAAGATGGAGCGGAAGTTAAAAATGGATATAACCCAGCCGGTCCAGGAAAAATTTTTGAACCGCCAACACCAAAAGTAGAGTAAGATTAATGTATGTTTGGTTTCAAGAAGAA
>CAZVNO010000082.1:0-4110 GCA_964628715.1 uncultured Gammaproteobacteria bacterium
GTGAATTCATACGCCTCCTTGATTTCACATTAACCCCTAGAGTATACTTTGTTTTAGCCAAGAAAGCGATTGGTTTGGATATAAAGAGTTGCGGCGCAATCGCGCGCTGCCCGCAAGCAAGACTACGTAGAATGAACCAAATAAATAACCCAAACAAAAACTAATCATTAAAAACAAAGAGCGCGCGTAAAGCACCGCAACGGGCGCGGGTTCCACCCTCGTCCGGCGTCTCTCGCTCGCTCGGGCCGCACAAGGCGGCCTCGTCAGCTCGCGACAACGCCGAACTCGGCTTATGCGAAATGCCGACTCGGCCAGCCAAGCTGTCCGTGCGGCACATCGCATAACCCGCGCCCGTTAGGCAACATATATTTTTTATTTTCATTTTACTTTCCCGTTACGCGTTGATAAAGTGGAAGCAAAACAAAATTTTTCTCATTGATTTTTTAGGGGATTTAAGAAGAAAAACTGTATTTTTTGGTCGCTTCCTTCGGTCGCGAAAAAAGCCTTTTTTATATTTTAAAACCCTGATATAATACTGATATCAGATGGCTTTTCGTAAATAAGCCTAGTTTTATGCCCAAATTGAAAGATTTGCCGAAATTTGATCGCCCCAGAGAAAAGTATTTGGAGAAGGGGCCCGACGCGCTTACCAAAAGCGAGCTTTTGGCTATCCTGCTTGGTAGCGGCATAAAAGGGACTAATGTTAAAGCCTTGGCTGAAAAAATTCTCAAAAAATTCGGTGGTAATATTGTCAATGCGACAGTCGACGATTTGAAACAAATTTCAGGTATCGGTGAAGCTAAAGCACTTCAAATTTCGTCCGCACTTGCGCTGACTCGCCGCATTTACGATGAGCAAAACCATTCCGATAATTTGATTTTGTCGGCTCAGGATGCGATTTCTCTTGTTTCTGACCTAAAGGAAAAAAAACAAGAGCATCTCGTCTGTCTTTATCTTAACGCGCGCAATACACTTTTAAAAAAAGAAACCATTTCGATGGGCACGCTCGATAAAAGTATCATCCACCCTCGAGAAGTCTTTGCTATGGGGTTGGAGATGCACGCCGCGGGTGTGATATTGGTGCATAACCACCCTTCAGGAGATCCTGCTCCAAGTGAACAAGATCGACAAGTCGCAAAACGAATCGTCGAGGCTGGACATTTGATAGGTATCAATGTCATGGATTTTCTTATTGTTGCGAAAAACGGCTCACACAGTGTCTTGGGCGAATTGCAGAATACAAAACTCACTGATATCGAATATGTTGCCGAGGGAGCTCAGACTTCTTTATTTGACTTACTCGTTGATTCAACCGATGTGTATTCATACAAAACCAAATCAAATCAAAAATCTCAAAGCAAAGAATCTCTTCGATTTATTGACCTTTTCGCCGGAATCGGCGGTTTCCATACGGCGTTTCAAAACGCTGGAGCGGAATGCGTCTTCGTTTCAGAGTGGGACGAGCTTGCCCAAAGGACGTACAGGCACAATTTTTATAAAAAATCTCCTGATTTATTTGACTCGGGTAATTTCGTCGGAGATATAACAAAAGTGGATCCGAAGAAAATTCCAGATTTTGACATTTTGACCGCAGGTTTTCCCTGTCAACCATTCTCACAGGCTGGATTTAAGAAAGGTTTCAATGAAACCCGCGGCACGCTGTTTTTTGATATAGTAAAAATAATTAAAGAAAAAAAGCCTATGGCTTTTTTTCTGGAAAATGTGCGTGGTTTGTTTAAACACGACAATGGTAAAACATTTAAAACCATCGAACGAATTATCACCGAAGAGCTTGGGTACTCCTTTTTCCCAAAAATCGTCAGGGCCTCAGATTTCGGTTTACCGCAACACCGCCCTCGTTTGTTTATGATCGGATTTAGGGATAAATCAATCGATTTTGAATTTCCGGAACCGGTTAAAGAGTTGATGTATGATATGTCGGATGTCCTTGGAGGAAAATGCAATAAAAAAATAGGGTACACGCTGCGTGTGGGCGGACGAGGGAGTAATATATCCGACAGACGAAATTGGGATGCATACCGGGTAAACGGTAAAATTGTACAACTCGGACCGAAGGAAGGCCTGAAAATGCAAGGATTTCCCGACTGGTTTGAATTTCCACCGACAATTTCAAAAGCCCAAGCGATGAAACAGCTCGGAAACTCCGTTGCGGTGCCGGCAATCCAGGCTGTTGCACATGCGGTTGTTAATACTTTGGAAAAATATGAAAAAAGGAAATAATAAGGGAGAGTGGTCGGAATTCTATGCGTTTTTGAAAATTCTCGAACAAAGAAAACTCTTTGCTGCGGATAAAAATCTCGACATAATTGATGATAAATATTTTGTTTTTCACAAAATCATCAGGGAAGAAAAGGGCACAGATACAAAAATATATGATCTGTCCCAATCCGAGACGCGTGTACTGATTACAAGTGAGAGCGGTCGAATTCTGAAAGAGTTTGATTCGCGCTCTTTGGGAGAGAAAACATTAAAAATTTTCAAAAAAATCAAAAGCGAAAAACTTCCATCTTTTTCGATTGCCGAGGCGCGAAAACTCATGGATGAATTACTTTGCACGAAAGTAAAAGCAAACAGTAGCCGAAAGGCCGACTTGGTAGCAGTCATATTCGACAGGATATCCAAAACCTCACCGATGCTCGGTTTTTCCATAAAATCTATGGTCGGCGGAGCGTCCACTCTTCTGAACCCAGGAAAAACGACTAACTTTATTTTTGAGATCACTGGTTTCAATGGAAATATCGCCGATGTAAATAAAATAAAAACACGCGCACAAATTCGGGATAGAGTAAAACATATCACCGAACACGGAGGAAAATTCAATTTCGTTGGCGTCTCAAATGAACAATTTTCTCAAAACATGAAAATGATTGAAAGTGCCTTACCCGAACTGATTGCTCGGATGCTTTTTCAATTCTTTTCTACTGGCGTCAGAACCGTTGCGGAACTGACAAGCGCACTTAGCACTGATGAAGAAATGGTAAAAAAATTCGGACTATCCACCACTACCTGCGAATACAAAATAAAAAACTTCCTGGATGCCATCGCTTTGGGCATGGTTCCAAGTAAGGCGTGGGATGGTTTTTCCACGGCACAAGGAGGATATATAGTGGTCAAAGAAAATGGAGACGTCGTGTGTTATCACCTTTACAATCGTGACGAATTTCGATCGTACCTTTACGAAAATACCAAATTTGATGCGCCTAGCACCTCCAGGTATGGCTATGGTGAATTATATAAAGAGAATAACAAGCTATTTTTCAAGTTAAACTTGCAAATAAGATTTTTAGAATGAAAACGGAAGAAATGGATCAAATGGTCAAGAGCTTAGCAGATGATGAAATTTGGCTTTTTTACGCTTCTTGCGGGAAAGAGTTAAAGCTCAGAAATCTTGTTAGAACAAGAAACATTGTTGGAGAACGAGGAGAATTTTTAGCTATTAAAACATACAACGAAACCCCAGGAGCACCCAATCTTCAAGCCGCGCCGGAGGGTACACAAAATGTGGACGCATTAAGCCGAAAAGGGGAGCGGTATAGTATAAAAACTATTTCCGAACCGGGAAAATTGACTGGTGTTTTTTATGGTTGTGGAAACCAAGGCGAGACTATTGTGCCTGACAAAAAATTTGAATATGTGGTTGTGGTTATGATAGACACAGATTTTAAGTTGAAAAAAATGTATGAAATTAACTGGGAACAATTTTTAAAATTGAAAAAATGGCATAAGACAATGAGAGCCTGGAATTTATCAATTACAAAGAGCTTTGTGAGTGAGGCCAAGTTAATCTATGGTTGACATCTTTTCCAAGAAGAAACGCAGCGAAATAATGTCAAAAGTGCGAAATAAAGACAGTAAAATTGAGGTCACACTTCGCAAAGCGTTGTGGAAAGAGGGTTTTCGCTATCGTAAAAATGTAACAAGTCGTTTTGGAAAGCCTGACATCGTGCTATCGAAATACAAAACCGTAATTTTTATTGATTCGTGTTTTTGGCATGGGTGTAAAAAACACGGTTCAATGCCGCAAACAAGAAAAGCGTTCTGGGCGAAGAAAATCTTGCGAAATAAGGAGCGAGATAAAGAAGTGAATCG
>CAZVNO010000083.1:0-4046 GCA_964628715.1 uncultured Gammaproteobacteria bacterium
TTGTAAAATAAACAAAAATCCGGTCATACCGGATTTTTGTTTTATTATTGACAAAATATATAAAATATGCTATATTCGCTAGCTTTATAAAATTGTTTATTTTATAAGCAAAGACCTTCTTTTCAAATGAGGGGAAGAAAGTTGATATAAATAATGTCAATTTTCTCCCCAGCATTCAGAGCGAAACAAATTTGGATGATATGGGGAGGAGGTTTGTGTGATCTTTACCAGTTGGTCGATTCTGCCCATCGTTTTCCGTGGTCTGTCTGAGAAGTACCCCGAGGACGAGGACGTCCTGAGGACCGAGGCTGAGTACCTCCTTGGAGCCGCTATGGCTCTTCTGCTCAATGCAGACGAGTCAGATCGGAACTTTGAGGAGTTCATGCTGGGCACCGTCGCTCCGCTTTTCGCTCTTCTCAGAGAACGGTACCCCGAGGACAAGCGGATCAAGGATACTCACGAGGTGATCAAGAATCTCCTCATGGAGAGGGGTGGAAGCAGTACCAAGTAGTGGGAGCAGAGCCATGGGCTCAGCCCGAACCCCGCGTTAATCGTGCCTGGAGGACACGATCGCGGACCAATCATTTTACTCAATTATTTGAGTCAAGCGATTGGTGTTTGTTACAAAAAATACGAATAATATCACCGGCTAAAAGCCGGTGATATTTTTTAATCTATTTCTGCCAAACATTTTTCCGGATTATCAAGCTCATCAAGCCAATTTTTATAAATGGTTTCTACGTAGTCTCGATTGCGGGCAGCGCGCGATTGCGCCGCAATGTGCGCACGTATGCGAACTCTTGCGAATCTTTGCTAAAATATGGTTACATTTGTGTACTAAATGTGCAATCACTTTAAGTATGAATGCATAAAATTGGTTACCCCAAAAATCCTCGTATGTTTGCCGCTCGGAGAACTTCGCCGCTCACATCAGCGTAGGGTTTTTCTTGAATTGATTTTGCTATTATGTCTGTCATCTCTTTGTGTGGCAAGTTTAAATCTTTTTCGTCAGTAAATTGCGATAGGGAAGACAGAAGCTCTTTTGGGAAGAACGGACTTTGGGTATTCGCAAGTCTGGCTGACATGCCGATATCATAGACAATATTGGCGTAACATTTTTTTATTTCCTCAATATCGCCCGGAGTAAGCGCGTTCAAGCCCAATAATTCCGGTGGTATGCCCAGCGAGTACAAAGCGGCGGTAAAAGTAATGGCACGAGGGAGCTGCATCTCACCCAGATTTCTTGAGTAACCAAATAGTCCGGTGTGGAGTTTTCGTTTGCGCCTTTTTGGAATATAACGGGCGACAGTGTTGATTGGGTCAACCAGTAATTTTAATTGCCTGATATATTCGGCCGTGTATTTTTCAATAATCGGCAATAATTTTTCTTCGTCGACATTCATTGGGGCTTGCCTTGGAGTATTATTTATTGTTTCGATTGCATGACGAACAACATCCGGCGGATTGTCGAATTTGAATGATGACTGAATAGTGAAGGTCTGCACGCTTGGGTAGCCATTCAGTAAATGCGAAACAGTTTCCGGGCGCAAATTGCCACGAAACGGTGCTGAGCCAACCCCAAGAATCGGGTAGATTGGTATCCCAAGTTCTTGCTCAAGTTTATGAAGGCACTGCAAGGCAATTTTGTTTAGGAGAACTGCTCCGATTTGACCATAATTGACCGCCGGGTCAGATCGAGCCAGAAATACGCGCTGATAGGGGACGGATTTGTCTTTTAGGTATTCTCGGAGAATTTTGTCAGCGTCGAGAATATGCTCTTTGTCTTCAAACAGGGGAATTACATTGATTGTTTTTGGGAAAAATTCTCCGATCCATTCGCGCACTGTTGTTCCTGAAGTGACTTTTTCGCTTTCTTTGCCAGAGACAAATCTTTCGTAATAATTATAAATTCGATTGAGTGACTCAGCCGAGGTTGTCATTGGTTGAATAATTTCAAAGATGGGTGCGATCGGCTCGTTGTAAAAAAGTTTTGCCGCGTCAAAGGATCTTGGTATGCTCTCCAGTGTTTCCAAAAGTATTTTGGCATCGCTGTGCTCCACCTCCGGGTTTGGCACACGATAAGTAAGGCGGACATCTTGGCCAAGTTTTTTTGTTCGAAAAAAGTTTTCATTGTTTGCTAATAGTTTTTTGACTACATGGTTGTCCACCTCTTTGCCTTCGAAGTCCCACATTTGTTCATCGCAGCCAAGATGCGAGTAAGCATAAAAGGCTTCCTGGACTTCGTCTTCACCGCCGATGATTGCGTGCTCGGCAAAAAACGGTCGGTGAACATTGTCCGGATGCTGAGTGCTCATGGTGCGTGGGATGTTGGGAATCATAAATCAAAAATCCTAAATCATAAATCAATTTGTCATTTCGATCCAGTCGTAACGGGTGAGAAATCTTCAATATGTCGGTGAGTGAAGATTTCTCCTCGTCGTTCCTCCTCGTCGAAATGACACGGTGTAACAATTTTTGTCATTTCGAGGAAGCTTCAGCTGACGAGAAATCTTCACTTATCGTCAAGGGTAATTCTTTCCAGTCCGGATTCTTTGATTCAATAAGAGTGATTTTCTTTTCTCTTCGCCACTTTTTTAATTCCTTTTCCCTTCTGATAGCTTGTTGTATTTCAGTAAAATATTCATAATACACCAATCGATTAATATGGTATTTTTGTGTAAACCCCTGTACTGTGCCAGATTCATGTTCATGAACACGTCTTAAAAGATCATTTGTAACCCCTATATACAGTGTCCGAGAAAAACTCGCCATGATGTATATGTAGTAATTATGATTTTTTGCCATACGAGATATGTTGAAGATTTCTCCTCATGCTTCGTCGAAATGACAAGCGTATACTGTGTGATTTATTCACCCTGTATCCACCGGACCACTCGAGGCACAATTTGACGCGGTGTTAATCTAACCAGAAAAACAAATATAGCATTTTTGAAACCAGCAACTACTGTCATTTTATTTTTCATCATTGCGTCGTATCCGATTTGTGCCACAGTTTTTGCAGTCATAATGCCACGTCCGGTAAATATTTTTGCCTTTTGCGCGCCAGCGCTCACGTCAAAGTTTGTTTTGGTTGGGCCAGGGCAGAGTGTGGTTACGCTTACTCCTGTGCCGCGCAGTTCTTCATGAAGGGTTTCGGAAAATGAAAGCACATAAGCCTTGGTGGCAAAATAAACTGCCATACCAGGTCCGGGCTGAAATGCCGCGGTCGAGGCAACATTCAAAATTTTGCCTGCTCTTTTATTCAGCATTTCTGGTAAGAAAAGTTTTGTGAGAGTTGTTAAGGCTGCAACATTTAGCTCAATCATGGCTGTTTCTTTTTTTAAATCTGTATTTTTGAAAAGTCCGTATACACCAATACCAGCATTGTTTACCAGTGCGTCAATTGAAATCCCTTTTGATTTTGTAGTTTCGTGGATTGTATGCGCAGAATTTTTTTCTGATAGATTTTGACAAATAGTAATAGCTGAGATTGAGTATTCATCTTCCAACATTTTTTTTGTGACATCTAGTGATGATTGATCACGCGAGACAATGACAAGATTGTACTTATCTTTTGCAAAAAGCTTGGCCAGCTCTAGTCCAATACCACTGGTCGCGCCGGTGATTAGGGCGGTTTTATTCATAAAATAATTTTAATATTTTAAGGTATTTTAGTATAGAAAGTATTTCTTAGCAACAAAAAATCGTCTTTTTTATATTGACAAAATATCTATTTTCTTGTATAAATTTGTCTTAACCCGCCTTAGGAGCGGGATGGAGGAAGAAAAACAATGAGAAATCAGTTCGTCGGATTCGTCACCGTGGTCGCTCTGACCGGCTGTGGCGGTGACGCTCTCGAAATCGGTGGCGCGAAGGGTGGTTTGGTCTCAGGACTGAAGTGTGAAAAGGTCATTGACCTTGACCCATCTCTCTTGCCTGCGGTTCAACAGGATTCCGTCTACTACGACCACTTGGGTGGGTATACCGGAGAGGTTAGGGGCGAGGATTGGCATCAAGTACGTCTGCCCCTCGACTCCAATCCGACT
>CAZVNO010000084.1:0-4013 GCA_964628715.1 uncultured Gammaproteobacteria bacterium
TGAATTCGGTTTGGGTTTCCCGCCTCGCGCTATCGGTATCTATAGAGATCCGGTAACAAAAAAGTTTGTTTTTGTAAATCGGTGTAATCGTTCTACGCTTGAGGCTGGAACTGGTAATGAACTAGAAGAAAATTTTCCAGCAACAGTGTACTCACTAAATTGGTTACCAATTGGCGGTTTTTGCAAAATTAAAGGAGAGAATGGGGACGATTCTCTCGACCCAGATAGTTTTGGCTACCAAAAAGCTTGGAAACGCCTGTCTGTTTTGGTCGCTGGCGTGCTCATGAATATTCTTCTCGCCGCAGTGTTGTTTGCAATCGGCTTTATTATTGGCCTGCCGACAGACGCTACCGGTGGTTTTGATAAAGACGCAATCATTGTAGAGCCACCTCGCGTGGTTGTTATCGAGGTGGTAAAGGATTCGCCAGCATATTTGTCTGGAGTAAAGTCTGGTGATCAGATTATTTTCGCTGATGAAAACAAAGTAACAACCGCAAAAGATTTTTCCTCTTATATAGCTTCTAACGCAAATAGGCCTGTAACCCTTACTGTTATTCGGGCCGGTAAACAAATTATTTTGGATTCGGCTCAGCCGACAATTTTACCAAATACTGATGGCGTACCCCATTTGGGATTACAGATGGCGGATGCGGCCATTATTCGTTATCCATGGTACTTAGCGATTTCAAAAGGTTTTGTTGCGGCGTGGTTTGGACTGGTGAATATTTACGTTACGTTTTATCTTCTTATAAAAAATATACTGCTTGGGAATGGACTCATTTTTGCCGTGTCGGGTCCGGTTGGGATTGCCAGTTTGTTTTGTGAGAGCGCCCGGATGGGATTAAATTATTTGATTCAGGTTACGGCGAGCATCTCGCTTTCTTTGGCCGCCATCAATATTCTACCGATTCCAGCTCTAGACGGCGGGCGGGCGTTGTTCGTTGTGATTGAAAAAGTATTTCGACGTCGAGTGCCGATCAAGTATGAGCAGATTGCGCATGCGATTGGTTTTGTTTTACTTTTAGTTCTTATCGTCGTTGTCACCGGGAGGGATATTTGGGGGTTGATACGATAGTGATTTTTCTATGAATAAAGTTCACAAACGTTTAGCGCATGATCGGGAAATGTTTTGCGGTTTATTTGAAACTATAATCAAACAGGCTAACATTAATGTTCCTCAATTTGAATCTCAGAAAATTCAGAAAACAATCGACAAATGGTTTAGCCCGGAAAGTTTGGAGGAGTGTGAAATCGATGGGGATGATTGTTTTATGGAACGCTATAATTTTATTTGCTCTGAAATTGAAAATATATTTACCGATAATGAGACTGGCGAGACAAGTAAACTTGGTGAACAAATTATAAATGAACTAAAAAATCACAAATCTTCTTTCGCTGAGTACCAAATAATAAAGAATCGAGAGGCAGAGCCAGGCTTTAGGCTTGATGTTCGGTCATAATTTGATTTGATTACCAATGGGCCGTGTGGTAGGATTATCAGAGATAATTATTCTGTTTATGAATTTTGATTTTGCGCAATTTAGACAATCATTTGATACAGAGTTGAAATCTATCTCTACTATTTCTGATTTGGAAATTTTTGAACAAACATATTTTTCTCGCGCGTCCGGAAAATTTACGCTGCTCATGAAAGAGTTGGGCACACTCTCTCCCGAAGAACGAAAAGTTCGGGGGCAAGAATTGAATACTCTCAAAAATGAATTATCCAGTGCGCTCGACGCAAAAAGAAAAGAATTGGAGGCCAAGGCTATGGGAGATATTGCTGAGAGCGAAGCGATTGATGTCACACAGTCATTTTTGGGTTTATCGGGTAAGGGCAATCTTCATCCGGTAACTCAAGTGAAAAATACGCTTGAAGATGTTTTTACTTCGATGGGTTTTATGGTGCTTGATGGCCCGGAGCTTGAAAGCGATTATTATAATTTTACTGCTTTGAATATCCCTGCTACTCATCCCGCCCGTGATTCTCAGGATACTTTTTATCTTAGAATGGACAAAGAGCAACCTGCAAAAAGCAACTCGGATGATAAATGGCTCATGCGCACCCATACGTCCAATGTTCAGGTTCGCGCCATGAAAAAATATGGCGCACCTATCCGAGCGATTGTTCCGGGCAGATGCTTCCGCAATGAATCAACCGACGCGCGCCACGAGCATACATTTTATCAACTAGAAGGATTGGTCGTAGACAAAGATATTTCTTTGGCTCACATGAAGGGTGTTTTGGAAGTTGTCGCCAAGCGATTGTTTGGCGAGAATACGCAATTGCGCATGCGCCCGAAATTTTATCCGTTTGTGGAGCCTGGGGTCAATGGCGAAGTTACTTGTTTTTTGTGCGAGGGCAAAGGTTGTCGGGTTTGTAAGGGGACTGGCTGGATGGAAGTATTTGGTGCCGGTTTGGTTCACCCAAATGTTTTAAAAGCCGGTGGAATTGATTCCAAAAAATATTCCGGGTTTGCGTTTGGTTTTGGTTTGACACGTCTGGTGATGCTTAAATACGGTATTGAAGACGTACGCCATCTTCAAAGTGGTGATATGAGATTTTTGAAACAGTTTTAGTATGTATATTTCCAAAAATTGGCTTGAACAATTTGTTGATTTAAGAAAAACGGCACCAGCAGAAATCGCCAAGCGTCTTTCTTTGTCGACAGTAGAAGTCGAAGGCGTTCGAGATCTCGGAGTTGGTTTGGAAGGCGTGGTTGTTGGCCTTGTCAAAAGTATGGCCAAACACCCAAACGCAGATAAATTGAATGTTTGTAAAGTTGAGATAGGTCCCTCGGCTAACGCTCGGGATGACAAGTCAAAAGGATTACAAATTGTTTGCGGTGGGTCGAATGTTCGTGTCGGTATGAAGGTGGCGCTCGCGCAAATCGGCGCGAAAGTTAAATGGCACGGTGAAGGGGATTTGGTCGAATTAAAACCCGTGGAAATTAGGGGTGTCCCGAGCGAGGGTATGATTTGCGGTGCTGATGAGATTGGGCTTATCGAAATGTTTCCGACTACCGCCTCGGGCGTGGTCCCGCCAGAGGGCGGGAAAAAAGAAAAAAATACAGAAATCATTGATATTTCTCATTTAGCTGCGAAGCCAGGCACGCCGCTTGCATCCGCGCTTGGTTTGGATGATGTTGTTTTTGAAATTGATAACAAGTCTCTTTCCAATCGTCCAGATCTTTGGGGGCATTATGGGATTGCGCGTGAAATCTCGACGCTTTTTAACAAAAATTTGAAACCTTATACTGTCAAAGCGATTGAAAAAGGCAAAACTCAAGGTTCAAAAGGTAGCCAATTGGCAGTGGAAGTACAAGATACAAAATTATGCTCACGTTACATGGGTGTAATGATTGACGGCGTCACGATTGGACCGTCACCGAGCTGGATGCAGTCTAGTCTTCTGTCTGCCGGTGTTCGACCAATAAATATTATTGTTGACATTACAAATTATGTCATGATGGATATTGGTCAGCCAATGCACGCATTTGATGCGGGGGAAGTAACAAAAAACAAGGAGCAAAAAACAACCACGATCAATGTGCGACGGGCTAAAGATGGAGAAAAAATGAAGGCGCTGGATGGTAAGGAATACTCGCTCACAAAAGACATGCTGGTAATTGCTGATCGTGTGAAAGTGTTGGCAATTGCCGGTATTATGGGTGGCGAAGAAAGTAGCGTGACTGATGCCACAAAGACTGTTGTTTTTGAGTCAGCCAATTTTGATCCGGTATCAGTTCGAAAAACATCAATTGCGCTCGGTCTTCGTTCCGAGAGTTCGGCTAGATTTGAAAAGGGTTTGTCGCCAGAACGAGCTGAATTGGCTTTAAAAAAAGCAGTTGAATTGACGCTAAAACTTTGTCCAAACGCAAGAGTCGCCTGTGCAGTTGTGGACAAAAAAAATCCTCTTAAAAAACAATTGCCAATGAGTATTCCGCTTGAGCTTATTGAAAAGAGATTGGGAATGAGTTTAAACCTGACGCAAATTTTGAGTATTTTGCTCC
>CAZVNO010000085.1:0-3970 GCA_964628715.1 uncultured Gammaproteobacteria bacterium
AAAGGTATTTAATCTAAGTTTTACTTTGCTAAAGTAGCTGATGGTAATAAATAATAATATTCCAGCATAAAGTTCGGAAAAAACGCTCATCCAAGCAGCTCCAGTTGCGCCATAGCGGGGGATAAACAAAAGATAACCTATAAGTGTAAGGACAGCGTCTGATAAGTAAATCCACATTGTTTGTTTTTGTTTGTTTAGTGCTACTGCGGTGTGTCCAAACACAGCGCCCAGGTATACCCCGAATACAGCCAGAGATAATAACTGCAAAATAACACCGGCTGAAGAGAATTCTGCACCACCGACAAGCATCATAATTTTTTCGCTGAGGAGTATTATCCCAACCGTTGTTGGTATGGCAAAAAACATAAGCATGTCAAAAGATTGTTGGTACCATTTGGTAAATTCATCTTTTAGACCACGCGACCAGGCGGCTGCCATAAGTGGGAGCATTACCCCCATCATGAGCATGCCGAGCTGGGAAATAATATCTAGGACTCGGTAAGCACTACCATACAGACCAACTTCATTTTGTGATTTGTAAATTGATAACAAAATGACGTCACCACGAAGGTACACAACATTAAAGATAATCGAAATTGCGATTGGCCACATTCTTGTAATTATTTTTTTCCATTCTATCCAGTCAAATTGGAATCCGATTTTTGTCAAATCAATTGCCCGTATCCACAAATAAGCGGTCTGTGCTAGATTTGAAAGGACAATCAAAATAATGATTGGCAAAAATGAAGCCTGTTTGTAAATAAGGAGCCACATTCCGACAACGAGAACTACCCGACCAACCAAATCAGCCAAAGCAGAAATATGCATCTTAAGCTCAGTCTGATAAAAACCAGTTAGAATTTGATTAAGGGAAATTCCGATAAAAGAAATTGCTGAAAGCGCAATTGCTGCTTTGACTTCTGGCGGGTATGGGAAGAAGAGGGCAATACCAGGCGCAAGGACAAAACAAACAGTGGCAGTCAATAGACGAAAGCCAAATAGGTTTTGAATAAGCTTTGTCTTATCAGTATTTGGCTCAGAAAGCATCTGAGCGGTTACTGGGGTAAGACCAAAGTCAATAATAATCCCAGCAAATTGGAGAAAAGATATTGCGGTTATATACCAACCAAATTTTTCCTGACCAAGATATCTAGTCATCATCCCAAGGGCTAAAAGCCCAAGGGCAGTCGATATTACTTTACCGGCAATCTGTACAATCGTGTTATGGGCAATTTTACGAGTGGTTATTGGTTGCATATTTCATGTAGCATGTAACATGTGGCATGTAACTAACATTACCAAAAACGATATATGATGCATGCTTCATGATACATGACAATACTACCTTTTTTCGCTAAAAATAGCAACAATATTGCATGATTGGCATAGTTGAGTTATAATCAATCGTACAATTATGCAAAAATTTTTTTCAATTTTATCGTTTTTTTTCATTGGGTTAATTATTTCTGTTGGTTTGCTGCCAGGCAGTGTTTTTGCTGATATTGAGCCAGCTAAACAGCCAATCGCTAGTAAAATAAATCAAAACCTCCATTCAGTCTTGGTCAATCCAGGCTCGAGTATTGATTTTGTGGTCAATTTTCAAAATATTGGTCAACAATCTTGGCATAAATACAGATTGGTTACTAAACAAAAAACAAACATTACTAGCAGCAATGCCCCATCTTTTGCTGAAGACTCATGGCAAAGTCCAACTTTCCCAGTATCGCGCGATAAAGAGGTCAGTGCAGGGCAAATTATTGAAGATACTATTAGACTAAAGGCGCCGGACGCGCCAGGAGTCTACAATGCTGAGTTTTTTCTAGAAGTTGATGACCAAGTACTTGAAGAGGTGGTTTTTTCTCTGCCAGTCACTGTAACTGATAATTCACCATCTTATGTTCCTGTAGACGAAGGGGTTCCTTCATCTACAATACCTGAAAATGAAGAGTTAGCACCAGAACCTCGTATTCGAGTTGGTTTTTGGAAACCGGACGGTTTTGTTCAGTTTAGATCAGATGAAGCGGATTATGATATTTATGATGGCAAAACACTCGTTGGGACATTGCCTATGGGTAGGCTTGGTGTTTTGAAATATGAAGATGGACAATATAAGTTTAGCGGGGCTGGTATGGATGTTTCGAGTAACCAATATATCCGGTTATCGCCAGTTGGTAATCCACACGCAGTTTTTACTCTTTTAAATCTTAAACGTCGTGTAAAAAGTGAAGGAAAAAATAATTTCAATTCATATCGAGGTGCCATGGAATACCGTTTGTCTCAAGATGGTAAAACGATGTATGTAATAAATGATTTGTTGTTTGAAGATTACATGGCCGGAATCGCTGAAACAAGCAATGGTGCGCCAATTGAGTATATTAAGGCGCTTATCACGGCTGCCAGGACTTATGCCTACTATATTCAATCAACCAATAAACATGATAAGCGTAATTTTGATGTTGTTGGTAGTACTGGCGATCAGCTTTATTTGGGATATGTGCGTGAACAAATTGCTCCCAGGGTCGTGGAGGCTGCCAAAGCCACTCGAGGATCATTTATAACTTATAATGATGCTGTCGTAATTACGCCTTATTTTGGGCACAGTAATGGTAAAACCAAAAGTTGGCAACAGGTCTGGAGCGGTGCAACAAAGCCATGGCTGGTTTCTGTAAAAGCCGGGTATGATAAGGGGCGCAAACAATTTGGACACGGTGTTGGTATGAGTCAGCGAGATGCTGCAATCCGGGCTGATAAAGAAAAACTTGATTGGCAATCACTGGTAAAGTACTATTATAAAGGTGTAGAAATAAAACAATTGTACCAATAATATATGATGTTTGATTCGATTGAAGAAGGGATAGAGGCAGTAAAACGAGGGGAGATGATAATTGTCGTAGATGATGAAAATAGAGAAAATGAAGGGGATTTGGTGATGGCGGCTGAATTTGTCACTCCAGAAAAAATAGCGTTTATGATTCGTCATACTGGCGGAGTTGTTTGTTTACCAATGGCTGGGTTTATTGCCGATCAGTTAAATTTATCACCCATGGTACACCGAAATACCGCCCGTCGTTCTACTGCATATACGATCAGTATTGAGGCAACCACAGGGATTGAAACTGGGATATCGGCAGCTGACAGGGCGCATACGATTCTTACGGCTGCGAATCCAAAAGCAAAAGCAAGCGATCTGTCACATCCTGGTCATGTCTTTCCGCTTCGAGCAGAGGATAATGGAGTTTTGGTTCGTGAGGGTCATACTGAAGCATCGGTCGATTTGGCACGTTTGGCTGGATGTCGGCCGATTGCGGTTATCAGTGAACTCATGCATGATGATGGTACAATGAGGCGAGTTCCGGAAATTAAAAAATTCGCCAAAAAATATAATCTTTTGGTTGTTTCTATTGCTGACCTTGTGAAATATCGTTGGCGACATGAAAAACATATAACACTTGGTGCAAAAACAATTTTGGAAACCACAACCGGACCATGGGAAATTAGAATCTATAAAGATGATGTTCGAGAGGTTGAGCAAGTGGCTCTGATAAAAGGAAAATTAGAAAAAAAGCAGCCAACTTTGGTTCGTGTTCATTCTTCTTGCTTTACTGGTGATATTTTGGGGTCAGAGCATTGTGACTGTGGGCCGCAACTTCATGCAGCTATGAAAAGGATAGAATTAGAAGGTTCTGGAATCGTTCTTTATCTTGCCCAAGAAGGTCGTGGAATCGGACTGACCAACAAAATGCTGGCCTATGATTTGCAGCGTAAAAAGGGTTTGGACACCGTAGAGGCAAATGAGCAACTTGGATTTCCAGCAGATCTGCGTGACTATAATATTGCAGCTCAGATACTTCGTGATTTGGATGTGAATAACATTAGACTTCTTACCAATAATCCAGAAAAGATCCATGCTTTGATTGAAGATGGTATCGCAATAGTCGAGCAAGTCCCACTCGAGATTTTGGCGACGAAT
>CAZVNO010000086.1:0-3930 GCA_964628715.1 uncultured Gammaproteobacteria bacterium
AGGTTTGGTTACAACCGCTACCGTCAAGATGCCGAGATCACGAGCGATTGCGGCAATAACTGGCGCCGCACCTGAACCTGTACCGCCGCCAAGCCCACACGTTACAAAGACCATATCAGCATCTTTCAAGGCTTCGCGAACATCGTTTTGTGCTTCTTCTGCCGCTCGTTTGCCCATTTCCGGATCCATACCAGCGCCAAGCCCGCGTGTGACAGTTTTTCCAATATGCAATTTGTGCGGCGCGCTATTGTGATGCAATGCTTGAACATCAGTATTCATAACCCAAAACTCGACACCACGGATGCCGCTTCTTACCATTCTATCAACTGCCGAACCACCAGAACCACCGACTCCAACTACTTTAATTTTTGCAAATGTTTCAATATCAGGTTTTACTTGAGGCATACAATTTGAAATCCTAAATCATAAATCACAAATCCGAAATCAATTATTGAACAAAAATAGTATTCAATAATAACTATTCTAGTTTCAAACTGACTAGTAGTGTATAGCCTATGTACTCGAGTGTCAAGAAATGTGTGTGGTTAATGTGTACAAAAAACACCTTATCCAAGGTGCTCAGGTGCTCAGGTGCTTAGGTGCTTAGGTGCTTAGGTGCTTAGGTGCTTAGGTGCTTAGGTGCTCAGGTGATCACGGCATCAGCCATTCTTTAACCTTGCCCATCTTTTGAAATAATGAATTTGCTTTTGAAATTGGAGAAACACGACTCTGCGGATGAGTATCTAACATTGCTCCCCAGCGAAGGAGACCAATCGCAGATACAAACCCTAAGTCAGCATTTACGCTCGCGATACTACTGACATCATAAGGGTACCCAAGGGCAACCGGTAAACGTAATTCATTTTTTGCACACTCAACAAACCCACCAATTTTGGCCCCACCGCCAATCGCGACAACACCAGCGGGAAATTGAGTGAGATGAGGAACTTTTCCAATTTCCAATCTAACTTTATCGCAAATTTCCGCAACCCGTGCTTCAATAATTTGCGAGACATAATGTCTTGAAGCAACTTCTTCTGGATTACCACCAACCGAAGCCATATCAATAATGTCTTTTTTAGAAACTTCTTTCGGCACGGCGTGACCATATTCAACTTTAATTCTTTCTGCCACCTCAATTGATACTCGCAGACCAACAGCAATATCATTGGTAATATGCTGTGAGCCGATTGGTAAAACAGCGACATGAATTGTATCCCCTTCTTCATACATAGCGATACTAGTTGTTGTCGCACCAATATTTACGACAACAACACCAAGCTCTTTTTGTCTTGTTGTTACAACCGCTTCGCCTGCTGCCAAAATAGAAAGGACAACGTCATCGATATCAAGACCTGTCCGATAAACCGCACGCGACACATTTTTTACATGCGTGCTCATTGCATAAACCAGGGTAGTATCAACTTCCAGTCTCATGCCAGTCATACCAACTGGATCTTTGATGCCACTCTGATTGTCAACCGCAAAACTCCGAGGCAAAACATGCAATAAATCATAATTCAAAGGAAGTGGAACTGCCCGAGCAGCACTCACAACACGTTCGACATCCTCTGGAGCAACCTCACCGTTTGTCTTAGCCACAGCGACAACACCTTTGCTTGCATGAGTTAACAAAAACGGTCCATTTACGCCAACCCAAGCACTCTCTACAGGCACACCAACCATACGTTCAACCTGCTCCAATGCGCCAGAAATTGAGGATATCAATTCTTCAATACTAGTAACGACTCCGCGCTGGACACCTTCAGACACAACCTCAGCGGCACCAATAATCTGAATTTCTGGATGCGGCTTCCCCATATCACTTTGCAGCATTTGACCAGCAACCAAACGAACAGCACTTGACCCAATATCAAGACCCACAATTAATTCTCGTTTTGGTTCTTTACGGAAAAGCATACAAAATTATTTGGACTGCGGACATTAGTGTACCACAACCATACCGATAGCTTCAATAATTGACGGCAAAAAAATAGTCAGCCCAACAATTACACAGCCGATTGATGCCAGCAAAACCGCCCCTGCCATCATATCTTTTATCATTTTTACCTGGGAATGCAACCTTGGCTTCAAAACATCAAGTATGCGCTCTACCACACTGTTTAAAACCTCAAGCACAAGAACAAGCATGACGAGACAAACCAAAAGTAAAATTGATGAGGTTGAGATTTTCAAAAGCATCGACACCAAAAGAACAAGCAACCCAAAAAAAAGTTGAATTCTGAAATTTTGTTCCTGCAAAAAAATCTCAGTTAAACCCTGCCAAGCGTCAGCCAAACTATTGGTTAATCTGGATTGATTCATAAAAATTTGCGGACAATTTCTTCTTGAATGCCAAACATAATTTTTGCCTCCCTCTCACGCAAATGATCGTGTCCAGCCAAGTGCAAAACCCCGTGGGCAAGCATTCTAATCATTTCTTCTTGACTTGAAATACCATATTGTCTGGCTTGACGTCGAATCTGTGGGATGCAAATAAATATATCCCCCAAGTCTCCTGACAGTCCTCTTTTCAAAGCTTTCCCTTCGGAGGCAGCAAAGGATAAAACATCTGTTGGCTTATCCTTACCTCGGTAGTGACGATTCAACGTTTGACTACGGCGATCGCCGATGCAGTGGACGCTAACATCCTCACCTTTTCTTCCAATCCGTGACAAAACAGCAAAAACTACAGCCTCGATTTCTTTTCTTGAGATATCAACCGTTCTGACTGTTTTAAAAATATGAACCATGGCAAAAATATTATGGTTGATTTGCTAATCCCATATTTTCTTTTGGCAAAACTGCCTGTTCTGGAATTTCAATAGTATTTTTATCAACTCGAAAACTTTGGGTTGCCATTATCATGATATGGCGATAAGAGATCGGACCGGGCGTAGTGGCGTGATAAAGAAGAACAAAAATTTTTGTATCAGTTGGAAAATACGAAACTAGACGATCTACGCGCTCATAACCTTGAACACCAAAACGATTCTTCACAGAAACTAAATCGCTAAACTTTTCGCCCAGAACAGTGGCACCAAACCAATCTGGGAACGACTGATTCAACGGTTTGGAAAAAGCACGGACTTCAATAAAGTCGCCGTTGGCAGTTGAGAATATAACCTGGTTGCCATCCTTATCCACCTCTGCGCTCTGCCAATTTGTCGGATAATAAAGACGGTATTGCCAATTTGAACTGATATACTCTTTTACCAACCCAGAATCAATAATCTTTACTGGCGCAAAGCCTTTTGGGTTATACAGATTGAAAACTTCAAGCCCATCATAATAACCATCCTGATCAGTATCCGATGAACCCGGGTCAATCAAAAAGAATTCCTCTTCTGCATCTGTTAATTGATCCGCATCAAGATCAGCCGTATTTGCCAAATTTTGCTCAGGAAATTTGCCCAGCTGATCTGGGAATTGCTGAGGAGTTACGATGATGCTATCTGTAATTGTCGAAGAAGTATTAATTACAACCGACTCAGTCGAAGTAACATTTTTTTCTGGTGCAGATGGGATATTTACGACCGGAGCTGATGGTGTAGCTGGATTTTTTGGATTAATAAAACCTTCATTTGTCGGTAATAATAGCGACAAAAAATATCCACGAAATACATATATGCTTGTACCGACCACGCAAAGTAAAAACAAAACTAAACCGCCAATAACAAAAAATTTTTTGTTTGTTAAGGCAATTTTACTTTTACCTGGTAATGCCTGTACTGTTTTTTTGACTGTGTCTACGCTGGATTTTACAACATGTTCCTTGGTCGGTTTGTTGGTTTCAAAATGAACAACCGGATCTTTCCCACCATAAAAATCAAAAGGAATGACGCTAATGTGCGCGCTCAAAGGCAAGACTGTCGCCGGTGCTGTTTCGACTTTTTTTTTCTTCTTGAAACCAAACATACATTAATCTTA
>CAZVNO010000087.1:0-3888 GCA_964628715.1 uncultured Gammaproteobacteria bacterium
CGCGTTGCAGTAAAAATACAGGTTCAAATTGGTTTGCTATCGGTATGGATTTTAATTCTGATGGTGAGTTTTTGGGCTACATTACAAGGTATTGTTATGGTCACAATAGTGAAGACGGTCCAAATGGTGTATTACTTTCAACAATCGCAACCCTCAATAACATGTGTACTTCATTTGCCACAGTTTACGATACAAACCAGGTAGATATAGGTGAAAGTACAAATAAAGCATGGACAAATAGAGTCTGGGCGAATGCATATCAGAAAGTTTTAAATGTTGATTACCCTTATTTACACCCAACGTATAACACAACCGTATTTTCCAGAAATTATTTAACACCACCATTTGGTTCTCTTAATATTAATTCACAGTCGGATGTTCCTTTGGGAGATGGACTATTAACTAATGTCTCGGAAATAAATAGATTAAGAAATTACACCTTCCGTTACCAAGGTTTAGTAGCTGGCCAAAATCCTGACAACGATGGAATTCCATATTCTTGTGTAAGTAATTGGTTAGGTTTATCAAATGTTTTGGTGAACACATTATGCTCTAGTGGGGTTAATACTAGACTTACTTCTGGCTATACACCAGATGGCCCGCCTGGTTTGCAGAATCGTAAAACAATTGACAATGCGTATAGTGCTATCCAGCAATTATTCGCAAAAATTTATCAAGTAATATCCCAAGATCAAAATAATCCTGTCGTTTATAATCGTATTCGTCCTGGGGATACGCCGCCCGCTGGTCTATCTTCTTTTGATCTAAGTGGTGATGTTAATTTTTCAGTTGATAATAACGTTGCACTTCTGCCCCCACAAATCTATTCTTTGAATCCGTACCGGTGTGGTGACTCAAGTTCTGGTGGCTGTACAGCTGGTGAAGCAAATAGCTTTAGCGTCAATGGTCATAATGCCACGATGACAAATTACGATGGCAAAGACCCAGTAGCAGATGAAGACTTGGATTATTCCGGGCATCCTGATCCACTCATTAAGACCGGCTCATATTCTGTAACCGCGGAGTTTTTCGCCTGGGCCGATGACAATCGCATGCCGATCCGTAAAGTTTCGATTGATTGGCAAGATGGGTCTGATCCGTTTAGTGCGACTGGTTTTTATAAGAATCGCAAACCATTTTGTCTTGATCATGATGACCCGCAAATTTCGTTTGAAAGTTCAGCTGGTGGGTCTACTGTGCTTGGACTCTGTGGTATTGACTCCAATAATCTGACTGGTCTTACATGCAAGACTGATCGCGACTGTTTGGTAGTGCCGCCCGGGACAAATGCTAGCAGTGTGGCTAGGACTTGTTTTGGTGGTGAGACAAATCCTTCGGCTTTGTATACAGTAGCTCGTTTTGGCAACGCATCCCGTGCTTGTGACGCTGGACGAAAGTTTTTGTTCCAGCATGACTATACCTGTTCGCGAAATATTTTGGTGGACAACGCAGGCAATCTTTTGGATCAGGCCACTCATCCGTGGGCGCATACAATCGCTGAATTGGGCAACAGTGCATCACCATATTATGATCAAGATGCCTATGATCGTCTCACTGGACCGACATATGGTAGACTAGCCGCGACCACACCGGTTTGTATATTCAAGCCACGCGTTCAGGTGGTTGATAATTGGGGGTGGTGTAATGGGAGTTGTAATGGCTCTGGCAATACCGGCTGTTTCAGCGAATCTAGAACTAGTCTTGGTGATATATATGATCAGTGCCGTCAAGAAAATAATAATGCCTGGGCTCAGTATTCTGGTCAAATTATTGTTTTGCCGTCAAATTAAAATTTTTAGTAGATGAATAAACCAAAGACAAAAAATCTCCCAATTGGGAGATTTTTTGTCTTAATGACTTTCAAAAAGTTTTGAAAATCATATGAGAGCGCGTGTGAAGTTTGGCAGGCGCTCGTCACCCCACGTTGCACGTTGATTACTCGTAGTCGAGGTGCAGCGGGTTGTTCGGAGTTCCGGCGCCAGACGGAATCGAGATGTAGGAAAGCCGAAGCTTTCCATTCTCGAGGAGTTCGACCTTCCTGTACTCTGGGCCCTCGATGTTACCGAGGGTGAGGGGGAGGTTGACTCCACGGAACTCTGTGGTGAACGGTGCGCCGCGCCCACCCACGTTGACCTTACAGGTCGTGTCCATGGGGGCGGTGTTGACCACCACCGTACTGTTCGGGTCACCGACTTCTCGCCAGGTTTTGGCGATCGTGTTGATGGTCTCACAGTTAGCGGCACTCGTGCCGGAGTCGACCTCGGAGGTCGTTCCGGCGTCGGGCGCCGAAGAGGTGCCGGAATCGAGCGAAATGCTCGTACCGGCGTCGTTGGGTTCTTGCTGGGAGACATCACTCCCAGTCTTAGGGTCGGTCTCTGCCGGCCCACAGGCGATGACGGTCGAGAAGACCGCCAGCACAAAGAGGTGAAAGAACACAGTCGAACGCATACGTTTCTCCTGTCTTGATTCGCCCCATTTGGGGTCAACTCGTCCGTCCGCCTGAAGGCGGCTGGACTACGTATCTCCCAACCACACTTTAAATACTGTCGCGTTCGCTGCACCTTTTTACAAAGATACTTCAAATGCGAAAGTATTTGGAGTGGGTTTTTCTTCACACGCATATTTTCTCCTGTCTGTAAAGAGAGGAGAAATTTTAATGAGCTACCTGTAACCTATCATATTTTAGCCATTTTGTCAATGGATGGGGGTTTGGTGTGTATTTTCTGTGGATAACTTTCATTTTTTATTAAAATCATCATCTTTTAGTGCTATAATAGTAGCTACCAAAAAAATTTTACTATTTTGTATGCAGGGAGGGGTACAAAATATAAAACGAGTCATAGGTGCTATCGGCGGCGCTTTTTTTATATCCTTTTTTCTTTTTTTTCCTTCAATTCTCAAAGCAGAAACAATTGTCTCGGTCGGCAACAACACCGTGACATCAACAACTTGGACTGAAGCCGGAAGTCCATATATTCTCCAAGGCGGTGGACGTTTGTTTGTCTCTGGTACGCTCACTATTGAACCGGGTGTAGTTATAAAGGTATATCCTACAATCGGACTATATATTGAAGGCAGTCTAGATGCACAAGGCACTCCCGACCAACCAATTATTTTCACATCATACCGTGACGACACAATCGGCGGCGACACCAATCGTGACGGTTCGGCGCATCCGCCGGCACCAGGAGATTGGGGCGGAATATATTTTGATCATGCTTCGGGTACGCTTGAGCATGTAAATATGCGTTATGGTGGAAGTTTTGTTCAGCTTGTTCCCGGTGGTTGGATTTTTTCTGACAGCAATCTTATCCATGTAGCTTCTTCGGATGTAAATATTGGGTATTTGGAGATTACCGATGGCCGCCGCAATGCGATTACCGTCGACGGTACCAGCACTTTTTCTTTCAACAGCTCCACAATCAGCCGCGTACCAAATGGTCTCAATATCAATACACCATTTCCATTTGTATTTCGCAACAATTATTTTTCGAGCACCACCTACTTCGCCCTAAGAAATGACACCACAACCACAATCGACGCTCGTCATAATTGGTGGGGAGATGATTCCGGCCCGCGCCCGGCAGGAAGAGGTGATAGAGTTGTTGGCGCCAACGGCCTCGATACCACCACTACCATTCAATACGATCCATGGATAGGCAAGCGTGATCCGGTGATTTTGATTCCGGGGATTTTGGGGAGTGAGTTGAAGTGGGCAAATACTGATTATCTTCGGGATCCATTGACTGCGGTGTATGGTGATGTGCTTTGGCCGAATCTTTTCAGAATGATTATGACCAGGAGCGATGAATTTATGGATTCATTGGGTATGAACGAAGATGGAAGCCCGACCAGTAGATCTGTTATTTATAATGATGTTGTAAGGGA
>CAZVNO010000088.1:0-2352 GCA_964628715.1 uncultured Gammaproteobacteria bacterium
CAACAACAGGAACAATTGCTTCGGCATGGCAGCGGGCTGCTACTTCTGGCACGACACCGCCATATTTTTTATGAACATCAATTTGGCTCGCTGTTTTTTCAGCGAGAATCGTAAAGCCTTTTTCGTTTGCTTCGATGATGGCGACTGAAGTATCGTCGCATGAGGATTCAATTCCGAGAATTTTCATACCTCTTCAGTCTATCAGAAAAAATGGATTTTTAGTAACTTCGGCTGCGGCCACTATTTCGTCCGCCCGATCGCCCGCGAAAATTACTGTTTTGTCCGCGACCTTGGTGGGCTGAAGAGCGTCCTTGGCTGGTGCGGCGTCCGCGGTTGGCATATGGGCTGGTACGGTGCTGTCCGTGCACTTCTTGGTGTTCTTGGTCGCCCATGTTGAATGATTCGTTGGCACTGACACCAGAGTGGTGAGAGCGTGAAGCAAATGGTGGGCGAGAGGTTGGACGTTCTGAATTATTGTGGTTTGAAAAACGATTTCTAAATCCACCACCATGAGAATTATGCGATGAACGTGGTGCGTCAAATCGATTGGCGTACATTGGCGCTTGGGCAAATCTCTTTGGAGGGAGTGTTGGTAATGGAAGGACTGGTAAAGTTTTTCGGATCAAGCGTTCAATGTTTCTAATGTCTGATCGTTCAAATGATGACGCAAATGATACGGCTCGGCCGGTCATGCCAGCGCGTCCGGTACGGCCGATACGATGTACGTAATCTTCGGAATTATCCGGTAAGTCATAATTGATGACAAGCGAGATTCCGGTCACATCAATACCACGAGCCGCAATATCAGTCGCCACGAGGACACGATACTTTCCAGTTTTAAAACCAGAGAGAGCGTCTTTGCGTTGCGCAAGTGAGCGATTGGAGTGAATTTCAGCTGCGGCATGCCCCATGTTTCGAACCGCGATTGTAATTTTTTTGGCACCGTGTTTTGTGCGCGAGAATACGAGAACACTGCCTGTGTTGTCAGACAATAATTTTTCCAAGAGCTGCATCTTAACATCTTTGTCAGCAATAAATATTTCTTGAACAACATTGGCTGCTGAAGTGCCGGCTGGGGCAACCTCAATTCGGAGAGGTAGCTTCATGTGTTGCTGCGCAATCTGCGCGATCGCATCTGGCATGGTTGCCGAGAATAGCATGGTTTGACGTTCTTTTGGGACAAGATTCAAAATTTGTTTGATCTGTGGCGCAAAACCAATATCAAACATACGGTCTGCTTCGTCTAGAACAGCGATCGTAATATGGTTTAAAGTAATAGTTTTTTGTTTCAAGTGATCAACCAAACGTCCTGGTGTTGCAATAATAACGTGTGGTTTGCGGCTAATTAGGTTTACTTGATTGTACATCGAGGCTCCGCCGATTAGAACGACAGTGCGCAGTCCGATGGAGAATCCGATTTTTCGGAGGGTTTCATCTACCTGAAGAGCAAGTTCACGAGTTGGAACTATTACCAAGCCTTGTCCTTTTTGAGAGGCAATTCTTTGGAGCATCGGTAGACCAAATGCCAAAGTTTTTCCAGTTCCTGTCTGCGCAATACCGACCACAACAATGCCCTGAAGTGCGATCGGAATGGATTGGCGCTGGATTGGAGTAGCGGTTGTAAAATTGAGCTTTTCGAGAATGTCGAGAAGCTTTGGGGCAACGCCGAGTTCGGCAAAATTGCCTTCTCCTGGGAGATTATGAGCCATATATAGGTTACTAGTGACCCGAGGTCCACTAGGCCATACAATATGACACAACAGAGGTTCGAGTCGTCCGCTATTGCTAGCGAGAATAATGAAGACGGAGTATAGCACTAAAAGGCCTTTTTGTCAAGACCCATTGCCCTTTGGGGTAATAGGGAGTACAGTAGACATAGGTTTACTCAACTGTACAACCCATTGGTAAGTCGACCGTCCGGTGGAATTTACAGATAAAATGATCTGTTTATGATGAATGCATACCTCTCGACCGAAGACAAGCCTACCGGGACACCTCCGACGCCGACGCCTGCAGCGCCAGCGCCAAAAGATGAACCGAAGAAATAACGACCTTCCAACCACAACACCGGCTCCTATATTGGGCCGGTGTTGTTTTTTCTTTTGGTCATTGTTGGCTATAGTGTTATACTCAAATATATAAGACGTTATTCATTAATCTTTTTGCCTATGCGTATTTTGACCTTACGGCGAGGATTATTTACTAACTTCTTTTTATGGAAAACAAATTCAAAAAAGGCCTTATTCTCGGTGGGCTATTGGCCACCGCAGCAGCGATTGGTTTTACCATGACAAAAGATGGAAAAGAATTGAGCGAAGATTTGCAAAAAGATTTGAGGATCATGGTAAAAAA
>CAZVNO010000088.1:2362-3830 GCA_964628715.1 uncultured Gammaproteobacteria bacterium
TAGTTTCTAATTTACCAACTGCCTCGGAAATATTTTTGTAGCCGTCTTTTTCAAGCAGGCGAAGTAAGCCTTGGTTTATATTCTTCATTGTCATCGGACCGCCATAGATAAATCCGGTAATAAGCTGGACTGCATTCGCGCCATTTTTTATTTTTCTATAAGCATCTTCGGCTGTGAAGATTCCGCCCACGCCAATGATTTGGAGTTTTCCTTTGGCTCTTTGGTAAATATGACTAATCACACGGTCGCTTTTGTCTTGGAGTAATTTTCCAGAAATACCACCAGGGTGGTTGAGCTCTGTAGCTGTACTTTTTGGTGTGATAGATTCTCGTTTTTTTACGAGGTTTGTGGCAATGATACCGGTTATTCCTTCGGCAATGCAAAGATCAATAATGGTGTCGAGATCAGCATCCATCATGTCCGGACCAATTTTTAGAAAAACATCTTTGCGAATATTTTTTTCTCGCATTTCTGCCATCACTTTTTTTACAAGTTCGGTAATAAATGATATTTGGGTGAAAACACATTGCGAGGCTACGTTTGGGCAGCTGACATTCAGTGTGACGTAATCGGCATATTGATGAAGCACACGAAGAGTATTTAGGTAATCGTCTGCCATTGTTTCGGTGGATAATCCGGTAGTTGGTGCAATACTGATTCCGTATGGAATTGGATGTGGTGGAAGTTTTTCAAGTGCCACCGCAGTTTGTTTGGCGCCATTGTTTGATAAACCATAATAAACAATATAGCCATGATCTTTTGGAATGCGCCAGAGCCGCGGTCGGGGATTGCCCGGCTGCGCACTGTAAGTGATTGATCCAAGTTCGGCAAAGCCGAAGCCAAGCATCGAATAGGCGAGTGGCGCGTCGATATATTTATCAAAGCCGGCTGAAAGGCCAATCGGATTTGGGAGTGTTAGTCGACCGAGCTTTGTCTCAAGTCTGGGGTCGTTCACTGCGCATATTTTTTTTCCTATAGAAGCAAAGGGTGGTATGCGGCTTATAACGCCAAGAGACTTGATCATGAAGTGATGAACGGTTTCTGGATCTGGCAAGAATATAAGAGGGCGGATAATTTTTTCGTAGAGCATAGCTCAAGGTCTTACAGATATGCCTATGGTAGCATACTGATTGGCTTCGGGAAAGCGTGGGTGTAATAATGAGTTGACGAATTTGTTTTTTTTGTATATAGTGTGGCTACTTTCTGGCCCGTTCGCCCGCCTGCAGTCGCCTGGAGCGACAGCGACTGGCGGGCAGGTCTAACGGTCAAAAAATAGTTCATTAGTTTAAAGTATAGGCATGGCCCGTTCGTCTAACGGTTAGGACATTAGATTTTCAATCTAAGAACAGGGGTTCGATTCCCCTACGGGCTACAAATACAAAGACTGGCATATGACAGTCTTTGTATTTGTATTCAAGGGAATCGAACCAAGGGAATGGAAAAACCGTAAGGTTTTTCTTTGTTGAGG
>CAZVNO010000089.1:0-2248 GCA_964628715.1 uncultured Gammaproteobacteria bacterium
TTGCGTAAATAACACATTGTTTTTCAGCAGGCAAACCATGGATAATAAATTTTGTCGGAGAAATATTACCAGAAACACCGGCCTTATCAGCGTATACATCTACCAATACTGTGCCATTTGCCGGAACAGTGGCACGTGTTTTCATTCGAAAAAGAACTCCGCTTTCTGATAGTAATCGAGTTGTTGGTATCAAAGATTGGGGTGCGCTAGTTTCATTATATAAAGTGACCGAACCAGTAGCGATTGCATCCTCTTCTCGGCCAGATGTTGGACTAGCAGACCCAACATAACTAACCTTAGTAGAAGTTACAAACCCCTGCCAAGTACCAGTCGCACTACTTTCCCCGACCAACACAACACCACTGGCGTCTATTGGTTCTGCTTTCGATTCAATCGTTATCACAGCCTTTTTTGTTGAAATAAAACCAATGAGGCCAAGGACTACGACTGCTACTAACAAAAAACTTATAGCTATAATTTTGTAAACCCTAATCGATGGTTCTGGTGTCACCAAAGTTTGTTGTCGGCGAGGGGTCATACTGAAAAAATATGATCTAAAAAACTTGAAAATTGTATATTACTCAATAACTCGGAAAACTTCATCTACAGATGTCTTACCCTCCAATGCTTTCAACAAACCATCCTGAACCATTGTCACCATCCCATTTTGAACGGCAATCTTTTCTATTTCAAACTCTGACACCTGTCCGGTTAAAATTAACTGTTCAATCACTTGACTCATGATAAAAATTTCATAAATACCGACACGCCCTTTGTAACCAATACCATGACAGGCTTCGCAGCCGTCGCCAGTATAAAATACTTTCTCTTTCTGAGCAATGTCTGCAGCTTGTTTTGGAGGTAAATTCGCCAACGCAGTTTCAACACGCTCTTTTTGATCATCAGACAAAGTAACTTTCTTTTTACATTTTTGGCAAAGCAAGCGAACCAAACGTTGACCGATCACGCAATTTAAGGCTGGTGCCAACAAGAACGGCTTTACACCCATTGATAAAAAACGCGGGATAGCACCAGAAGCGCTATTTGTGTGGATAGTGGATAAAATCAAATGACCAGTAAGGGCTGCCTGGATAGCAATATCAGCTGTTTCCAGATCACGTATTTCTCCAACCATGGCAATATCTGGATCTTGGCGCAAAATTGAGCGCAAACCTTTGGCGAATGTGTAGTCTTTACTCCGATCAATTTGACTCTGATTAATCCCTTGCATCCGGTACTCCACAGGGTCTTCAAGAGTAATAATTTTTACACCCGGTTCATTTAAAATTTGAAGTACAGCATACATCGTGGTTGTCTTACCGCTCCCAGTCGGACCAGTGGTAATAATCATGCCGTTTGGACGTTCAATTTCATGTTTCAATTTTTCATAGGCATCGCCAACTAATCCAATCTGATCCAAACTAAGACCCCCACGAGTTTGTCGGAGCAAACGCATGACAATACTTTCTCCGAATACAGTCGGCATTGTTGAAACACGAACATCGACATCCCCATCCGGATTTTTAATTGTAAAACGACCATCCTGTGGTGTGGTATTTATGTTTATCTTTAGGGCAGAAACCAATTTTATACGTGCTACCAACTTTTTATAAGCCTCTACTGGAAGCATGGCAACATCATGCAAAATGCCATCAAGACGAAAACGAACTACAATCCCTTTTTCTTCAGCTTCGACGTGAACATCAGAAGCCTCAAGTTTCAAGCCCGCACCCAACAAAAAAGTAACAATATCAGTAGTACTTCTCTTTTCCAAAAGATCCTGAAGAGAACGAAAATCATTGACATCATTCTGAACACTCGACAAATCTTCCAAACGAATCTCAATATCTTTGGTAATTGGTTTTACATTTGGCAAAGAGTCATAGAGATGGATAATCCTCTCTAAACTTTTTTCAGAAATTACATAAAGCGCGCCGTTGGCATGAGTACTTTCTTGTAATTGAAAAAGTAATTCCTGCACACGTTCATCTGCGGGATCCAATGCGCCAATTCTGAGCTCATCCTGGGTAGCAAAAAAACAAATGGCCCCAAGTTTTTCCGCCTGTTCTTTTGGAATTTGCCGAAGTGCCAATTGACTGACTGGAAATTTTTCCAGATCAATATGAGGATACCCAATACTATTGGCAAAACGCATAGTATCAATTTCCTTTTCGCCCAGTGCCACCTGACCCATTTTCTTTTGTAATTTTTCAGCAATATCATCCGAAGAAATATGAAGCAAAGAAGC
>CAZVNO010000089.1:2258-3821 GCA_964628715.1 uncultured Gammaproteobacteria bacterium
TTTTTGTAGTTTCAATTTTATCATCATTTTCTGCCATATATAACCAAAAACTAAACTTATACTCTTAACCAGCGTAAAAAGCGGCTTGATACACCCTCACGATGCATTTTCATAAACAAGTATGTCCAAGTTGTAGTCGAAAATACGGTAAAGGTTGCTGACAAAAGCAAAAGAAAAGCCACAAAAACCAGCACCAAAAAACCAAACCCAGCAACAAATAAACCGCTGATAGAAGTAACAGTAGCAATAAACCAAAATAAAACTACTGGTACCAGAAGGAGAAAGAAACCAACGACAACAGCTAGCGCCAAACCCACATTTGCGATTGCAAGAAGAGCACCAAATTCCAAAGATACTAACCAATGCTCACGAAAGAGTCTATACCCGGCATGGAGAGCATCCCCAAGCGGATAGTCTTCAACCACGATGTAGCCTGCAGTGTACTGAGTCAAAAATGAAACTATTACACCCAAAAAAACGGAAAATAAAAATAGAACCAAAAAAAGAATGCGGGAAGCTGGACTCCCAATCACCAAGGCTGATAACGCCCCACCACCAACCAAAAGAATTAAAAGGCCAATTAGCCCCTTTTGTACGACCTGAAGGAAAAATAAACGCCAAAAATGACTAACACCAGCATGCCAAGCCCGAGTATCAGCTTTGAAACTCTCAGGGTGCATTATACTCTTGGCTGAGGCGTGAATCAGAGCGCCTTGCGATACTACTGCAGTTATAATAAAGAAGGCGGCAACACCAAGAGCGCAGACTACAAGCCACAAAATCCATACCCAACTTGATGGCAAAATTAAATTCTGAGAGTTTAGAAGACCAAAAAATAAACCTTTTCTGACCGAAAAAAGCGCGCCAATCTCTACACCCTGAGTTACTCCAAGATATGCACGTGTCAAAAAATCAAAAACACCCATTTGACCCAAAATAGCCGCAAACATCCCATAAACCCACAAAAAAGGATGTTTAATTGTGTGCCGCCATGCGAACGATAACGCCTGACGATAATGTGGTTCCCTCATAAAAAATAATGAAGATATAAAGTGTGTATAGTATAGCACATTTTAAGCAAAACAACGATAACAAAAACACCCTTAGTCAAATGACCAGGGTGTTTTTTGAAAAATAATGTTTATGCTTTCATGATAGAATTAAATTCTTCCTGCTCAACAGTCTCTTTTTCTATAAGGACTTTTACAAGCGCGTCCATTTGTGGACGATGCTCAGTAATTATTCTTATAGCCTGATTCTTCCCTTCTTCCAAAATTCGATTTATTTCAGCGTCAATTGTTTCGGCTGTTTTTTCACTATAATTTTTCTTTTCATGGATCTCTTGAGCCAAAAAAATCATTTCTTCATTTTCACCATAGACTCTCGGACCCAACTTGTCACTCATCCCGTACCTTACAACCATAGCAGTCGCAAGCTGGGTTGCTTTTTTAAGATCTGACGACGGACCAGTACTCAGGTTAGAATCACCATAGATCATTCTTTCAGCCACAAAACCACCCATACTCATCGCAATGTCATCGCGAAACTCAGCCAATGTCTGAT
>CAZVNO010000090.1:0-3809 GCA_964628715.1 uncultured Gammaproteobacteria bacterium
CCATAGTAACAATTGTTTACAGTATTTTTAATTATGTAAACTATAAATTAACTTCATCTTATTTTGTGCTTTGGTTTTTGCGGCTGACTTTATTTTCGGCCGTTTGGCACGCATTTATTTTTTATTTTTTATTTTACGTTTTTCCGTCTGAAAAAGTTCAAATTCGTTTTCGATCCGCTTTGGCAATGATTATTACTTTGGTTGGTACCTCAATTCTGACTTTGACACCACTGGTTTTTTCCAGGATTGAGCGGCTCGCAGAGGGCGGCCAAGTGACAAATCCAATTCGCGGCCCGGGTCTGCCATTTTTTGGTCTGGTAACAATGGGGTTGGTGGTTTCTGGCCTGTATCTGCTATTTAAAAAGACTAGACAAGCTACTGGGGTAGAGAGGCTTCAGTACCGTGTTATATCTTTGGGTTCATTTATAACTTTTACAACTTTAATCTTATGTAATGTTATTTTGCCAGTATTTTTTAATGATTTGAGGTTTGTTCCTTACGCGCCAGTTTATTTTTTCCCTTTTATTGCCTGCACTGGTTACGCGATTGTCCGGCATAAATTTTTGGATATTAAAGTTATTTCGACAGAAGTTTTAACGTTTATACTTGCTGTTGCGATTTTGTTTGAGGTTTTGTCAGCCACCAGCTTGCTTTCTCTTCTGTTTAGAAGTATTACTTTTGTTCTTGTCCTTGGAGTTGGTATTTTACTTATAAAAAGCGTTCGCAATGAAGTAATCCAACGAGAAAGAATGACACAGCTAGCCCAATCACTCGAAAAAGCAAATTCCAGATTAAAAGAGCTTGATCAATTAAAAACTGAATTTTTGTCTGTGGCTTCTCACCAGCTTCGTACCCCATTATCAATTATCAAGGGCTATACGTCTCTTATGGAGGAGGGTGCTTATGGAAAACCAACCCCCGAGATGCTGCCGATCCTCCATAATATAGATGTGAGTAATGAGCGATTGATAAAATTAGTTGATGAGTTTTTGAATGTTAGCCGGATTGAGCAGGGGCGGACACAATTTCATTTCGCACCGGTGGATATGAATGTTTTGCTTGATGGGATTGTTACTGAGCTGCAAGAAAAAGCGAATACAAAGCAAATTATTTTAGATTTGAAAATGCCAAAAAATTTGTCAGGAGTTATTGCTGATGAGGATAAGATTCGTCATGGAATTTATAATTTTGTTGACAACGCTATTAAGTATTCACCGATATCATCGCATATTGAAATTTTTATTGAGTCGAAATCAAATAAACTATGGATTCATGTGATTGACCAGGGTGTAGGTCTCGATGGCAAGGACCTGGCGAATCTCTTTCAAAAGTTTTATCGCTCGCCGCATGTTATCCATGATGTGGAGGGGAATGGCCTCGGTCTTTTCGTTGTTCGGCAATTTGTCGAGGGTCATAATGGAAAAGTTTGGGCAAAAAGTAAGGGGATAAATAAAGGTAGTGATTTCGGTTTCTGGATACCAACTACACTTTCAGCTTCACCAAGTCAGCCGCCATCTTCGATAGCGGCAAAAGCTACTGTAAAAACAGATAAATCGTAAAGATTTGTCGACTTCTTTTTTTCAGTGTATAATGCTTACAACTACATTATCTTTTTTTCTATGTGCGCCATGTTTCAAAAATCTTCGCCAATGATGGATACAAATATTGTTCAGCCATCTGTCGCGCCAGCTGTGAGCCATGACGATGCTGTCGAAACTGTCGTTGGTCCGTCAGTAGTCGTTGAGGGCGATTTTAGTTCAGAAGGGAATATTATTGTAAAGGGGACTGTTTCGGGTAGTGTAAATACAAGTAAACTTCTCAGAGTCGAGGAGGGCGCCAAAATTTTTGCAAATGTAAAAACAGGTTCAGCTGTTATTGCCGGATCCATAAAAGGGAACGCAAAAGTGGCTGACAGGCTCGAGCTTCTTTCTGCTGGTCGGATAATGGGGGACGTGGAATGTAAGGTGCTTGTAGTGGAAGCTGGTGCTATTATTAATGGCAAGGTATCAATGGGCGGTTTTGACGGGGAAGACGGGCGTCCGGAAAAGAAAACAAATTTTGGTCGCATCAAAACCAGAATTGTGGACAAAGATTCAGGGATGAGTGATCCAGTCTAGTATCTGTGGTGTGTACGTCTATTTATACGACAATTTTCTCAAAGGGAGGAGATTCCTTGACATTGTCAAAGCGTTTGAGACGCGGTTGACAGATTTTGGTATTGCTGGTAAAATAATCCGGCTGCAGCCGTTTACAAATACAGAATCTGTCATTGAAGATGAGATAAAAAAGGGGGCAACAACAATTGTAATCGTCGGGAATGACACCACTTTTGGACAAATTTTGTCTAGAGCAGCGACCAGTTCCGTTTTGTTTGGTTTCTTGCCGGTTGGAAATGATAATACAATTGCTCAAGTTCTCGGTATCCCGGTTGGTGTCGAAGCTTGTGATGTCTTATCGCGCCGTCGGAAATTAAAATTAGATGTAGGTTGGGTGAGTAATCGTAATCGTTTTTTTGTATCAAAGCTTCATATTCCGCCAGCGCCGATAACAGTTGCGTATGATGATAAGTTTGCTGTTACCAGCAAAAATAATGAAATGGAGTTGGTAGTCTGTAATTTACAACCATTTGTTTGGCAAGAAAAAGGCAGGGCTGATTATGTTGTTCATCCTCAAGATGGCAAGCTGGAAGCCTTTTTGCGCCCATTATCAAGACGCGGTTTATTTAGCGCAGTCTACGAAGAGCCAAGTATTTTCCCGTTTGAAGAAATGGTCGTATCAAGTAAACAGCCATTTGTTGTTGAAGCTGATGGTAATACCTCAAAAGAAACAAAAATTACAATTAAATTGGCAAAAAGCAGAATTGAAATGATTGTTGGTAGAGAAAGACAATTTTAGAGTTATAATTCTGGCATATATGATGGGCGAGTGGCGAAATTGGTAGACGCACTACCTTGAGGTGGTAGCGGTCGCAAGGCCTTAAGAGTTCGAGTCTCTTCTCGCCCACCATCTGTGTCAGAAATAGTAAACAAAATACCCAGCTAATAGCTGGGTATTTTGTTGTCTTCTCAAGCGCGATAAGCCGAATTTTGTTCACCGACATAGTCGGAGTGACGATCATTTCTCTGGTTTTGCTATTGCTAGCAGAATCAAACGAGCGAACTTTTCATCCCGCCGAAGCGGGACGCTGCTCTTTCTCCAAATAGGGTTTACCACACTCCAACTGTCACCAGTGGAGGAGTCCGGTATAACCGGACACTTTTCACCTTTTATCCAGACAAAGTCCGGACTAGTATTGTCTCTGTGGCACTATCCCGCCCCGAAGCCTCACGGATCGGGGGGTGGGTGTTACCCACTATTCTTTCAGGCATTTTTCCGACCAAAGTCGGGGGCAACGCAAGGGAGTTCGGACTTTCCTCCCCGACGTGATGTCGAGGCGATCATCTGCAATTGAAAAGACGAGCCGAGTATAGCTTTAAAATAACGTCTTGTCAAGAATGGTTTTTTGAAGTAAAGTAAGAGCATTATTTAATAGTATGATGAAGCGTTTTGAACTTTTACTTCTAGTTCTCCAAGTACCATTGGATTTTTTGTTGTTACTTTTGGCAGGGGTTACCGCCTATTTTCTTAGGTTTACTCCTTTGGTTATTTCGCTTCGTCCGGTTACATTTGGCCTTTCATTTCCACATTATTTTTTGATCATTTCTTTCGTTGCGTTATTTTGGGTCCTATTGTTTGCTTTTTCTGGTTTGTATGAGCCTGACCCAAATCGACGTTTGGCGGCTGATATTCGTCGGATTTTTTTTGCTTGT
>CAZVNO010000091.1:0-2634 GCA_964628715.1 uncultured Gammaproteobacteria bacterium
GTACCCCCCCCTGGAGTTTACGTTTCCCAGCAGCTGTATTAATTATTCCCAAGAAGAATTAAAGCAGCTGTTGAAAAAAAGAGACACCCCGATTTTCTCGGGGTGTCTTACTCTTTTTTGGTTTCAGGTTAAGCTTGGCATTCATTTCCACCGCATTCACAGCCACACTTTTCGTCTTCACCTTCAACTCTTGAGTAGTACACCCCAACTGGGACGTAGGTCTTTGGCGTAATCATGCTAATAATCCAGAAGGAACATACGCCAAGACTCGCCTTAAGGGTAAGTACGAGTGTAAAGACAAAATTACGAATTGTGCGTGCTAATGATTTCATATGTTTTTATTACTATACAGATTCAACCGAGGCCGGTCAAGAAAGTTATCCACATTTATCACTTAAACACTCTAGCACACCAGCACATTAGCACTTTTACAATTTTGTTGATCAAGCGCTTGAGTGATTAGGCGCTCAAGTGATCAAGCCCTCTCATCCTCCATATATACATGGAGATACTCTGTCTTATCGTATTCGTAAATTTCATTCTCCTCAAAAAACCGTGTCACTTCTGCTTTGGCAGATTCCACTGAATCAGAGCAGTGAACAACATTACACATACCCATGGCCAAATCACCTCTGATAGTACCGCCATCAGCTTTACCGGCGTTTGTAACACCAGCGATAAGACGGACGGCCGCGACCGCGTCTTTACCTTCGGCACAAATACTAACTACCGGACTTGATTTCATGAATGCTTCAAGACCTGGATAAAATGGTTTCTCGACATGATGTCCGTAATGTTCGCGCAATTTGTTTTCGTCCAGGTACATCATTTTTAAACCGACAATTTTCAAACCTTTCATTTCCAAACGTTTCACGACTTCGCCAACAAGGCCACGCTGGACTCCATCTGGTTTGACAATCAAGATTGTTTTTTCGTAAATACCTTCAAATTTCATAGCAAAATATTATTTGTGAGTTTATATATTGCCTAGGACTATACACGATAAAAGAGAAAAAGTCAAGGATAAAATAAAAGTGTTCCATTGAGCCATTGTTCCATTGTCATTATTAATTACTCTTTCAATCGGTCATTTGTGAAGTTAATCAAAGAATATGTTTCTTTTGTTATTCTCTCAAGCATTTCAAAAATATGCTGATACTGTTCTTTTGAAATAAGACCTCTCACAAATGCCTTTTGATTCCAATCAAAGCATTCTTTCACCGAACCAAGTGTATAACGATAAAATTTAATCTTATCTTTTTTAAAATATCTTCCAAACCCTTCGGCGATATTGGCTGAACTTGAGTCCACGGCAGTAACAAATTGAACTCCCACAGTCTTTTTTGCAAACCAGTCCCACGACAAAACAATTTTCCAAACTTCATTGCTCAACGTATATGACAATACATACGCATCAATATCCGATAATTTTAAATACCCCTCCGTCATACGAATGAAAAACAATGACAATAGAACAATGGGTCAATGGAACAATCACAACTCACTCACATCCTTCAAAAATCCTCCCGACTTTTTCTTTGCTGTAAATGGCTGATCGCCAAAGGGTTCATCCTCACTTACATAAACAATTTCGTCATCCGTTGAGACCCCACCCAGCCCTCCCCTAAAAGGAGAGGGGGTACTAAGCAAATCTTGGTCAATCTCTTCGAGGAACATACTTGGGCCACTGACTAGAGTATCGAAGCTCCCGACCAGCGGATACGAAAAAGATAAATACTTTTTGGCTCTAGTAATCGCCACATAGAACAACCTTCTTTCCTCTTCAATCCCCGCCGGATCATGGAACGCACGATCATTTGGAAATTGTCCGGCCGCGCAGTGAATAATAAAAACAGCATGCCACTCAAGTCCTTTGGCTTGATGAACCGTTGAAAGAATTATTTTTTCCCCATTTTGAATTTGAGCACCGGCTGAACGAAAATTTTCTTGTAAAGTTGCTTCGGACAAAAATTGATCCAGAGCCTGCTGCTTCTCGGCAAAAAGAGCCATTTGTTCCAGATCTTCCAATCTTTCACGGTAATCTGGGTACTCATTTTCCAAATATTCCGAATACGAAGAGTGTAGGACAGCATCGATAAGACTGCTTGGAGTTTTTTCCAAAACCCGATCTATCCGCGACCAAATTCCCAAAAAATTATTCCATCCGATTTGGGCGCGAGATGGTAATTCCGCGGCAATTGAATCGTCAAACACTACAAAAGGTTTCTTTTCATTCCGTGCAGACTCGCCCGTCCAGATCTCTCCACTTCGCTCCTCTTGAGTCGCTTCGGTCGAGATGACAAAATTAGATTTGCGAACAAGTGCAATAATCTTTTCCACTGCCGCTGGCCCAATCCCCACTTGCATCGACAGCACACGTGACCAAGCAATTGTATCCTCCGGATTATTGACGATCCGCAAAAATGCCAAGACATCTTTCAC
This sequence comes from uncultured Gammaproteobacteria bacterium, assembly GCA_964628715.1. Lineage (GTDB taxonomy): Bacteria > Patescibacteriota > Patescibacteriia > Magasanikbacterales > UBA922 > JAHFIC01. The sequence goes on from CAZVNO010000091.1 coordinate 2,443, forward strand.
ATGAGCTCGTTCAAAAAAACGAACACCTCCGCGGTACTCATAAGCGACTCCACGCTTTGTAAGCTCTAGCTCAAGTGCCTGCGAATGAAATGCCGCCCTAAACAACACGGCGATTTCTTTTGGAGAAATACCTTCATCGGTTAATGATTGAATCTCATCAGCCACTTTCTCGGCTTCTTCAGAATTATCCGC
>CAZVNO010000091.1:2644-3747 GCA_964628715.1 uncultured Gammaproteobacteria bacterium
CGTGAACGACTGGTTTACCACAAGCCTCCACTACTCCGCGCAATTCTTTTTTATATTGATTCACGTTATTCTCAATCACCGCATTGGCGACTTTGAGGATATCTGGGCTTGAGCGATAATTGGTTTCCAGACGAAAAATTTTGGCATCAACGTGTTCTTTTTCAAATTGAAGAATATGCTGAATATCCGCAGCACGGAATGAATAAATACTTTGGGCATCATCACCAACCACAAGCAGATTGTTGTGGCGTGATGAGAAGAGTTTCACGATTGACGCTTGAATATTATTCGTATCCTGATACTCGTCAACAAGAATGTATTGGAATTGTTCACCCAAACGATTGCGGACAGTTTCGGATTTTAGCAGAAGCAGATGAAGATTGGTAAGCAGATCATCAAAATCCATTACATTGGCTTCCTTTTTTCGCTTATCATAATCGCTGGCGATACTGACAATAGTTTCCTCTATAGATTGCCACTGCGGATACTTCCGATCCAACACTTCAACAATAGAAATCCCAGCATTACGCGCAAAACTAATAATCGAATGAATCACTGCTGGTGACGGAAATCTCTGCTCCTTGCGGTCAATCCCAACGTCCTTAAGACAAAGTTTAAGAATGGCGTGACTATCATCTGTATCCAGAATAGAAAAAGAATTTTTATAATTAAGGAGAGGCGCGTATTGTTTCAATATTCTATATGCAATGTGGTGAAATGTACCTGCCCAAGGCAAAAATATTTTTCCATCGGTTAATTTCTCAACTCTCTCAATCATTTCACGCGCGGCTTTGTTCGTGAATGTAACAAGTAAAATCTGTTCTGGATTTACACCCTGTTCGAGCAAATAAGCAACACGATATGTAATCGTGCGCGTTTTTCCTGAGCCTGCACCAGCCAATACCAAACACGGGCCGTTACCATTTTTTACAACATCGAATTGTTCTTTATTTAATTCTTTGGCGAAGTCGATCATATACCAGCGCATCTTCTTACTTTTTCAATTGTCATCTCGAGGATACGCCTAAGGCGGATCGAAATGACATTAAACCTAATTACACAATTAAAATCCCCAGGAAATATCGCTATTCTACCACCAACAC
>CAZVNO010000092.1:0-255 GCA_964628715.1 uncultured Gammaproteobacteria bacterium
TTAGTGTTAGATTGTGTTCGGTCCAAGTAACTACCGCTGGTTCTATACCAGCATTTAGGGTGAATGGAACTTCAGTAATCCTTCTGTTTTGGCTATCATCTTCGGCTGTTACTGTAAGCGTGTGGTCACCATTCTCGAGCGATGGTATAAAAGCTTTGAGTGAGAAAGGTGCTGAAGTAATGATGTCAATTATTTTTCCGTCAATACTGTAAGTTACTTGGCTAACACCTCGCGGTGCGGAAAAATAATTGACAT
>CAZVNO010000092.1:265-3743 GCA_964628715.1 uncultured Gammaproteobacteria bacterium
AGAAGCTCTTATTTCAGAATTTATGTTTCTATTTTGAATGATAGACCCCGGTGTTGGGGATAAAACTTCTATTGTTGGAATAAGAGATAAATTGTTAGGATCGTCATATTCTGTTGGTGGATCCTCAAAGCGAGTGTTCCAGTTCGGGTTTTCTGTCTTTTGTCTATTTATCCAATCTTGGATTGCTGCTTCCCAAATAGAGTATTGTGGATCATCGGTTGGATTTATTGGTGGTGGCCCATTTGGGTCCTCTTTGTTTACATAGTGTAATATGGAATGAGCTGGTATGTAAGCGCGCTCTTCAATATTTTCAGGAGGGGTTGAGCTTGTGGCAATTTTTCCAGTAATTTTATTTATTGGTAAAGTTATGTTGCCACCGAGTGCGCCGCGAAGAATTGGTTTGTTGGCTGCATTTGGTGGTGGGGTTGGGAATTGCTCTGGTGCTGTATTGGCAAGAGCTGATTTCATAAATTGGTTCCAAATTACACCAGCCACCTTACTGCCGCCATAGCCTGGTTTTAGTGGTGCGTTGTCAGTTCTGCCTATCCAAACACCAACCGCCAAGCTTGGTGTGTAGCCCATGGTCCAGCCATCCTTGTAATCATTGGTTGTGCCGGTTTTTGCAGCCACTGGCCTGTCTGGTAGTGTTAGGATGCTTCCAGCCCCAAACGTTGCGGCACGGGCCGGGTCGTCAGAAAGTACGTTTGAGAGTGTGGCGGTGGTGCCTGGGTCGAATATCTGTTCTCCCTGTTCTTGTTTCCACTCTTTTAGAACATTTCCTTGTGCGTCCTCGACCCGGAGAACGGCAACAGGTGTGTGGTGAACTCCATTGTTGGCAAAAGTAGCATAAGCAGCGGTGTGTTCAAGAAGGTGGACAGTGGCACCGCCAAGAACAAGACTTAAACCAAAATCACCTTCACTTATTGTGGTGTAGCCAAGTTTTTGGGTAAGTTCAAGTGCGTCTTTTAGGCCTACTAAATATAATGTTTGGACGGCTGGTATGTTGTATGAGTTTTGTAAAGCTTGTCGTATGGTTACTAAGCCATGTTCTTTACCATCATAGTTCCCTGGGCGATATTCTTTTGCTGGGGGAACAGCAAAGTTTGTAATAACATCAAACAGAAGTGTGTCTGGTGTGTATCCTCGGCTGAAAGCCAGAGCATAAATGATCGGTTTCATAGAAGATCCAGGTTGGCGTCCTTGTCCTTGGGTGGCAACATTAAAATTACCTTTTATACTAAGATCATTGTAGTCTCTGGATCCAACCATCGCTAAAATTTGTCCGTTTTTTGGATCCATCGCGACCAGGGCGGCGTTGTCAGCTTTTGCCTCTAGTAAAGTTTTTTGGCTGCTACTCACCGCCTCTTCAGCATAGTTTTGTTTGTTCAAATCAAGTGTTGTTATTACTTTTAATCCACCAGTATCAACCACCTTCTCGCCAAATTCTTGATCAAGAATGTCTTTTACATAGAAAACGAAATGAGGTGCGGTAATATTTCCGATATGCTGGGATAATGTAAGAGGACTGGCTTGCGCTTCTTCTTTTTCTTGTTTTGTTATATAACCTTCCTCAAACATGCGCTGTAGAACAAAATTTCGACGATTTCTTAAGGACTCTGGATTATTGAGATAGCGAGATGGCGCCTGTGGCAAGCCTGCTAGTGTGGCTGATTCCTGTAGATTGAGATCCGCTACATGCTTGCCAAAATAACTTTGGGCGGCTGATTCAATTCCATAGTTTGTCGAACCGTAAGGGATTTCGTTGAAATAAATTTTTAGAATTTGATCTTTGGTATAAACTTGCTCAAGACGGACAGAAAGGATAAATTCTTTTATTTTTCTAGTAATGGTTCTTTCGTTGGTAAGGATTGCGTTTTTTACCAATTGTTGAGTGAGAGTGGAAGCACCGCCGCCAATTCTGCCTTTACCCATGAGTCCATAAACAAAAGAACGAGCCAAACTTAGGGGTCTAATACCTCGGTGAGTATAAAATTGTGTATCTTCTGTGGCGATAACACCGTTTATTACATTTTTGGGGATATCATTCAGATCAACCAGGGTCCTTTTTTTGTCAGTGAATATTTCTCGAAGTAAGTGCTGCCCGGTTCGATCATAGATTTTTGTGCTTTGCGCAATATGGCGATCTGTTAGTCGGTCAGGATTAGGAAGGTCGCGGCTGACCCAGGCAACAAGCGCAACTCCACTAATTGTGCCAAAAATAACCAAAGCTAAGCCTAGTTTGAAAATACCTTGCCAAAGGGATTTTTTTGTTTTTTGAGATAATTTTGGGAAAGCGCGCCAAATAGCACGAAATATCCACCAAACCCCTTTTTTGGGCTGTTTTTTGTTTTCCTTCGAGTCTATTTTGGTGGTTTCGGAAGACTTCTCTTTTGGGATATACCCGTATGAGCGTTTTCTTTTTGGGTTTTCATCATTCATATTGGTTTTTTGTATTGTACCGTGATTTTTGTGCTTTGGCCAGACTGCTGGTCGTAAGAGGGGTTTTTGTGTGTATAACTTTTTGGCTAAAATAAGCTTAAAAATGGACTATTAGTGGGTAAGACCCATTGACAAAAGCCTGTTTTTGTGGTATATTATGCCGTTCCCAAAAACGGAACGCCCTAGGTTTACCCTAGGGTATTTTAATTCTCCTGCTTCGTAAAAGTTACGCAGGGCAAGACCTATAAGTACTATATATGCAAAACACTACCAAAAAAATGGTGTCACGCATGACCGCACTTATGTTTGCCGTCATTGTATTTACACCAGTTAAGACGCAGGCTGTTGGTTTGTCTGATGTTTTTGACTTCTTTAGTATCGGTTCTGTGGCTGAGGCTGTCACTATAGCTGATAGTACAACCAATTTCCCAGTCGCTAATAATCGTGAACCTATTCGTACTCTTAAGGTTATCGCTACCGCTTATTCGTCTGATCCAGCGCAGACAGATGATACTCCTTGTATCGGGGCCATGCCTAGATACAACCTCTGTGATGCCTTTATTACTAATGGCACAGAAGATACAATTGCGGCTAATTTTTTGCCTCTTGGTACTAAAGTTCGTTTTCCTGAGTTGTACGGTGATAAAATTTTTACAGTTCGTGACCGTATGAATTCTCGTTATAATTACGAAAATATTGGTTATTATCGAATTGACTTCTATAAGATTGAGGCTGATGATAATGGCGGGGTTGATAAGGTTGTTTCAAAAAAGGAAGCTATTGACTTTGGTGTTAAGCGTAACTTGAAAATGGAAGTCATTGGAGCTTAAGAGTCATAAGCTGACAGTCCTAAGATATAAACAAAAACCGCCTCGGCGTAACGTTGGGCGGTTTTTGTTTTTGAGGTACGGGTCGGAATCGAACCGGCGCATAGGGGTTTTGCAGACCCCTGCCTTACCACTTGGCTACCGTACCATATGAATTGGTAGAAAAAGAGTATCATATAAGGTGCTTTTTTTCAAGTTTGTTATATGGTACC
>CAZVNO010000093.1:0-1431 GCA_964628715.1 uncultured Gammaproteobacteria bacterium
AGTTAATTGTTATACTAAAAAAACTTTAAAGCATTAATATGGAACTATCTTCTCAATACCTTATTCCAACAGTAATCGAAAAAACTAGTTACGGCGAACGCGCTTACGACATCTATTCACGATTACTAAAAGATCGCATTATTTTTTTGGGCAGCGCTATAGATGATGGTGTAGCCAACACAGTAATTGCCCAACTTTTATTTCTCGACAACCAGGAGCCAGAAAAAGATATAAAACTCTATATAAACTCACCAGGAGGCTCAGTCACTGCCGGGATGGCTATATACGATACCATGCAGTTTATAAAGTCTGATGTATCAACAATTTGCATTGGTATAGCCGCCTCAATGGCTTCTGTCCTTTTGGCAGCCGGAGAAAAAGGGAAACGTTTTTGCTTGCCCAATTCAGAAGTTATGATTCACCAAGTGATGGGTGGCGCCGAAGGGCAGGCCAGTGATATAAAAATTCACGCTGAACATATATTGAAAATGAAAGATAAACTGAATAATATTTTGGCAAAGCACACTGGCCAGGCTCTGACCAGAGTCGAAAAAGATTCTGACCGAGACAATTTTATGACAGCCGAACAAGCAGTGGCTTACGGACTCGCGGACAAAGTAATCGAGTAAAAAAACAAAACCAAATAAAACATCCCCCAAAAGGGGGATGTTTTGATGATATGTCATGGAAGTTTCCTCCACATGCTGTATCCAAGAAGGTGTGTCAGAGGTCAAGAGCGAGCCGTCCTGCTTCTTCATAAGTGAAGTAGCTGGATGGCCTGCCCTAGCCTGCAACACACCCCCATGCTTGTCGTGGATACAGAGTCGTACTTACTTTACCAAGCACTGCTATAAAATACTTACGGACTCTATACCCTCTAATTGGATACCAATGTGATAATTATTGAACTGGGAAAATACCCAAATAAACGATTTCATTCTTCAAGTTTCTCACACTGACTCGCAATGATATCAGAAAAAGTATGAATTGTCAATAGTTAAACTATCCCCAATCTGGGGATAGTTTAACTATTTGGCTAAATCTAGATGAATTAATCAATCGCCAATGGCAAATCAGACGTAGCTGGAGTCGAGGTTACCGGCTCTGCTACACCAACTAAGCATATTTCTGGCAGTGGTCGGTAATAACTTTTAAAAATCCGATCTTCTTTTGAGCCATCTGGCAACACGCGAGTATAAGTAAATGAAGTCTCCGCACCTTTAAAGGCTGACTGGCATTTTTTTTCACCTGGTGGCAAAGTATTTGTTTCAATTATCTTCGTATCTTCATGAGGTATCCAACGTATAACTTCTGGAGTTGAATAAGAACCAGCCCTGCCATCAGTAGTCCCCCACAATCTAAAGGTAAGGATCCCTCGGGTTGTATTCATGTCCGCATCCAGAAGGACATAATGGCCGGTATCATTTTTAA
>CAZVNO010000093.1:1441-3647 GCA_964628715.1 uncultured Gammaproteobacteria bacterium
ATGGATAACCAGTGAATGATTGCGCCGTTCCACAATCGGCAAACCGCTGTTCATTGCCACCCGAAACAAAGTTGAACCAATTTGACAAAGGCCGCCACCAATTTCTGGGGTAATCTGATCACCCTTAATTACCAATTCTGGCAAATATCCAGATGATGTTGTAAAAGGCGCTGTGTAATTTAAAGTTGAAAAAACTTCATCTGGCGCAATTAGAACACCATGCAATTTTTTTACAGCATTGGAAATATTTTTTATTCGATTTTTGGCGCTTCCCGAAAAATCAGACACGCCAACCCCCAAAAGATCTTTAATCCCAAACGCATTTGCTTGTTCCGTAGAAACACGAGGCTCCACAACCTTAATAACGGCGTTAACCACAACAGCAGTGTTATCCATTGAAAGCAAACGATCAAATTCGGCCGCAGTTGCTAATTCATCCAAAGATTGACCTGACAAAGAACTTTTAAAATTAATAACCTTGCCACTACTCTCGGTTTCAAAAACCGCATCACGCGGTTCAACCAAAAGTATTGGCGCAACATTTGTTTCCAAATAACGAAAGAAAGCTGGTGTTTGCACACTCCAGACAACAGTGTTACTAGCGTTTCTGACTGGCTGCGCCCATTCTGCTATTTTCATGGACGAAATTGACCAAGTTGTAGTTACATTTTTAAGCGGATCAGTAGCAACAATAGACAAATCCCGATCACGGATAAATTTAGGAAGCTCATCAATAATTTTTATTATATCATCCTTGCTGACAGAAGGTGTTGAAGTTGACGAATTCATGATGATTTCGGTTGACAATAAATTTGACCAAGCAGAAACAATTTGCTGCGTAGCAAGATCATAATTATAGACACTACCATCGACGCCGTCTTTTATTTCATATTGGAGAGGATCGCGATTATTTATAATAATTCGAGCATCCACAGCCAATTGTTCATTCAAAGCCAAACGTTCTTTTAGCAAAGAATTAAACAAGTCGGAAACTTTTACAACTTTAAGCTCTAACGATGGCCGCTTGATTGCACTAATAATTGGCGCTAAACTCCTGGCAACAAAATTACCTGTCTTACCGTAAGAGATCAATTCTTGAGTGGCGGCGTCAGGGTCAATCGACAATAATGTTTGCGGACCATGATTCGGTGTAGAAATAATTGTTGGAATTGTTAAAGTGCTGTTACCATTCATAGATAACAATTTAACTTTAATTCCACTTTCAGACAAAGATTTAGCTCGCGCTTGGATAAGCTCGTTTAGTTCTGTATTTGCCAAACCGCCAATTGGCAAATCACCTACAGACACACCGGGTAATACTCTATTTTTAAAAGATACGCTATAAAGATAAAGACCAAAGCCAAGTAATAAAAAAATGCCCACAAAAAGGGCTGGTAACAAAAAATTATTTCTTTTTACTTCCACCTTTTCAAAATCCATAAAAAATAAAAATTATTCCTCCACCACTTTTACCGGCACGGCTGTTCTTTGTGTCTTTTTTGGGATATGAATAGTCAAAACACCCTGACGGTACTCGGCACTTGCCACTTCTCCTTTTACTTCTACAGGGAGCACAACTGAACGTGAAAATGGGCCCCAAAATGATTCTTTGTAAATATAAGCTGACTGGCCAAACTTATTGGCTGGATTTTGACGTACTCCTCGAATTGTCAAAAGATCATGCTGAATAAAAACTTCAATATTGTCTGTTACCGACCCAGCCATTGGCGCGATAATAATAATTTCCTGTTCTGTTTCCAAAACATCCAAAGATAATTGTCCGTCAATACCATCTTCCCAATCAAGATCAGATTTATCAAAATTTACTGGACGTGCCAAAGCAGGTACCGACTCATTCGGATCAAGATGAAAAGTAAAAATTGGAGAGGATTGAAAATTAGCTTTTGCCATACAGGAATAGTATAGCAGAAAAAAGCACTGCTGCGGAGAGGGAGGGATTCGAACCCTCGTCCACCTTTCGGCGGAACAGCTTTAGCAAAGCTGTACGATCGACCGCTCTGACACCTCTCCATTATCGCCCCAGCACTTTAACACTCCAGCACCTAAGCACAGGGTGATTTTAGTGCTCAAGTACTGAGGTGTTCTGGTGCTTAGATATTTGTGAGCGGAGAGTGAGGGATTCGAACCCCCGGTCCCCTTGCGGGGACTGCAGTTTAGTAAACTGCTGCTATCGACCACTCAGCCA
>CAZVNO010000094.1:0-3586 GCA_964628715.1 uncultured Gammaproteobacteria bacterium
TGAGATGGATATGGAAGGAGCTATTGGATAATGACTAATTCCTAAATTTATGACCATTTTTTACGACTCACTAAGTAATAAAATAGAAAAGCCACAAGAGGTTCAGGCACAATGGCGAATTGGTTCCTATAGTTTGGTTCGGAATAAAGATAAACAGATTTTGATGATCAAAGGTTTTGACCATGGTTTGTGGGAAATTCCAGGAGGAAGAGTGGAAATTGGAGAAAAAATTCGCGATGCAGCTATTCGAGAAACATATGAAGAAACAGGATACAAAATTCTTACAACAAATGATCAGCCAGTTTACGTAGGTGAAGGTGGCTGGTATAGGGCAAAGACAAAAGATTTTTTTCAAATAGTCTATTTTATTTTTAATAGTGATTTGCTTGATCAAAATGCTGATGCTCATGTGGTGAATACTATTGCGTCAGCAGAGACTGAAAAAGTTGCTTGGATGGATCCCAAAGAGTTAAATTTAGAAAATTGTCACCCAAATTTTTACAAATTTTTGTGTACATTATAGACAAACAACAATCTAACATTACCGTGCACGCCAACGAATCCCAGGAATATTTGTTTATTTGTGACGGTTCAAAGCAATTTGATGTTACTGTTTCCCTTGAGTCAGAAGGTGCATCGGCTAGAATTTATGGATTGGTTCTTGGTTCAGATGATAACATTTGCGATGTAAGCGTAACAGTCCAACACCTCGCGCCTCACACCATATCTGAAATTATGATTATTGGCGCCGTTGGGGGCGAAGCCAAAGCAAAAATAAAAAGTAAGATTTACATTGCTCCAAATGCGTATGGTTCAAATGGTCGCGAAGAGATTCGGACACTACTTCTTTCAAAAAATGCTAGCGCATATTCAACACCAGAATTACAAATTGAAAATAATGATGTACAGTGCAGTCATGCTGTTTCAACTACTCATATTGACGACGAGAAGAAGTTTTATTTGGAATCAAGAGGGTTTGATGAAAAAGAATCTAAACAAGCGGTGGTGCATGGGCATTTTGCTCCGTTATTGGAAAAAATAATCGATGAATCACTCCGAATTTCTACCCAATGTTTGCTTACAGAAAAATATGATTTTTGATATAAAAAAACATTTTCCAATTTTTCAAAACCAAGCTGATTTTGTTTATCTTGATTCTGCTTCAACAACACAAACGCCACAGGTTGTACTTGATGCGATGAATTTTTATTATACAAATTATCGGGCAAATATACATCGTGGTGTTTATAAGTTGAGCGCTGAAGCGACAGAGATGTATGAGGGTGCTAGAAAAGTGTTGGCTAAGTTTATTAATGCTCAATTTGAAGAGATTATCTTTACCTCTGGAAGTACAGAGGGGTTAAATATGCTGGCGCAGACTCTCGGCTCAACGCTCAAAAAAGGGGATAATGTTGTTCTCACGAGAATGGAACATCACGCAAATCTTATCCCATGGCAAGAGGCTTCAAAGCGTTATGGGTTTGAGATAAGGTGGATTGAATTGGAGAATTATGAATTACGAATTAGGAATCAGGAATTAGCCAAAGCAATTGATGAACATACCAAAATTGTTTCGATTGTTCATGTTTCAAACACATTAGGGACAATAAATCCGATTGAAGAAATTATTGCCCAGGCAAAAAAAGTTGGCTCGATTACGATTATAGATGCCGCCCAATCAGTGGTGCACATGCCAATTGATGTGAAAAAACTAGATTGCGACTTTCTGGTTTTTTCTGGGCATAAAATGTATGGGCCGACAGGAATTGGGGTGGTGTATGGAAAACGAGAACGCTTAGAAGTTCTTCAGCCATATATGTTTGGTGGTGATATGATTAAGGAAGTTACCTTTGAAAAGGCTACGTGGAATGATATCCCATGGAAGTTTGAACCGGGTACTCCAAATATTGCCGGTGCGATCGGATTGGCAGCGGCAGTCCAGTTTATTGATAGTATTGGTTTTGAGAAAATTCAAGAGCATGAGCAAGAACTATGTGTCTATGCCCTTGAAGAACTCCAAAAAATTCCTGGCTTGGGAATAATTGGTTCGCAAAAAAATCGCGTTGGTGTGATTTCTTTTACATTGAATAGTATCCACTCGCACGACATAGCAACTATCCTGGATCAAAACAATATTGCTGTTCGCGCTGGACATCACTGTACAATGCCGCTTATGCAGTATCTTGGACTACCTGGAACGACAAGAGCTTCATTTGGGCTGTATAACACCATGGAAGAGGTGGATAAGTTGATCAGTGGAATCAAAGAAGTTCAAAAAATATTTTCATGATACCTGCTACATGTTTTATGATACATGACGAACTCTACAAAGAAACAATCCTAGAATTAAACCGCAATCCACTAAACAAGAAGGCGCTTGTTGATTTTGATGTAGAGATGCGTGAGTTCAATCCAGTCTGCGGAGACGATTGCACGGTAAGAATTAAATTTGCCGCTGATGATACAATATCAGACATTGGTTGGCAGGGAAGTTGTTGTGCGATTTCTAGCGCAGCAATGTCTCTGGTATCGGACGAACTAAAAGGAAAAAATAAATTATTAATTACACAAATGAATTTGGAAAATATCAATAAATTATTTGGTGTAGATATTATTCCAACGCGTGTCCAGTGTGCGCTTTTGGGTTTGAAGGCGGTGCAAAAAGCACTTCTTCCCTAATTTTAAGGTTATAAAATATGCCTAGAGAACATGGATCAAAGTTTACAGAAAGACCCTGGATAAAAAGAGCCGCGCTTGGCGCTGGGTTAGCGGCTGCTTTGGCTGGCCTAGAGTACTCTTAAAATAATTCAGAATCAAACAAAAAACCTATTGAAAATAATAAGAAAATTGATGATGCCGGACTTGATAATGTTGATGAAAATGAAACTCTTAAGGCTTATCCTGATGCCAGCAGTTTGCCTGATATAAAAATTCCAAATCTTGTCACCCATGATGGTGATGACATCCGTCGAAGAGAAAGTAAAATGTGCGGAGATTTTATTCGCGATATGAAAGAGTCGCTGCATTCTCTAGGTTTATCCATGGTTGAAGATGCTACTTATGAATACTCTGTTAGCCAATTTGTTGGTATAAAATTTGAAAATAGAGATAAGATAATTATCCATATGTGGCCTGATTTGGGAAAGAAAACTTTTATCATGACTTTTTCTGAACCTTCTAAGCTTCTTGGAATTAATCCATCAATCTATAGAGGAGTGTCCACTGTACGCGATGTTGATCGTAATAACTTTTTGAAATATATCCAACAGTATCTGGAATGGAGTGATCGGGTGGTAAGTCTTATTGAGGAAACAAAAAAGGACGACCTTCCTCTTGATCCGGCGTATATTAGCGTTCGCGAAGCTGAGATGAATCCATTTAGTATTGAACAATAATTTTTTATGTCATTGAAAATTGAGCAATACACAGTTACCATAGGGGATAAAATTATTATTCGTGATTTTTCATTGAATATAAAACCTGGTGAAATTCACGCGATCATGGGACCAAATGGCTCTGGGAAATCAACTTTGGCGAACTCAATCATGGGTCATCCAAAATATACGATTACCAGCGGAAAAATTTT
>CAZVNO010000095.1:0-3556 GCA_964628715.1 uncultured Gammaproteobacteria bacterium
GTTATACTTCAGGTTCCAGGAAGTAGCCCTAGCGAATTTTATAAAAGTATAAAAAAGAAAACCGTGCCAACAACTGGGAAAAATTTAATAGTGGATTCCCTACTGCCGGTAACCTGATCAAGATAATGAAAAAGTGATTCTAAAAAATATTCACAACTATTTTGCAAACGACTTGGCCGCACATGAACTTTTTTCCGGAGTACCATGCCAAACACAAAAAAAATGATCAATGCTAACCAAACATTGATCATCGTATTTGTAATATGAAAACTGCCAATTGAGGCGATTGTATCTGGTGAAAATGAAGGTATGTGTGCTTCCATAGTTTCAGTTTTTATTCAGTCTTATCAGGATTTTGTAAATCATCGTATTCTTTTCCGTAGCGCTTTGTTTTTTTGTATATAATTTTTCCAGACAGTATGGCAGCAACCACGAAGCCCAAAATCATATAGCGGTTTCCTGTGTCATATCTTGCGTCTAACCACTGACCGCCAATAACAAAAGCAACTACCGGGACTGCGATTGATGCGCCAAAATCTCCGACAATGCGCAGTGCAAATAAGTATAATTTCCGATCAGTCTTTTCCATACAAGAAACGCCGATAGTTTACCTTATTAGTAAAGTGCTGTCAACACTTTTTTTCGCCACCCCGATTTGATCGGAGTGGACGAATCCTCAGAAGTCCGTATCGGGCGGACGAAGGAGGATTTAGCCTTTACCATTTAATTCTAAACGTAGTAATCGCATAGCATTTTCTGTACTTGCTTTTTCCACTTCAGGCAAAGAAATTTGCTTTATCTGAGCGATTTTTTTGGCTACCTCCTCCACCATCCATGGTTCTGCCCTCTTTCCACGATATGGGATTGGCGCCAAGTATGGAGAATCAGTTTCGAGGACAAATCTATCCATGGGGATATTTTTTACCACTTCCAATAGATCTGCCTGGGCCTGTGGATCAGCCTTTCTCGGAGGAAAGGTTATGACTCCAGTAAAGCCTATATGGAGGCCCATTTTAAGATATTCCGAGGCATACTCCCAGTTACTCGTATAACAATGGACTGTACCGCGAATTTGTTTGTCGCCCCGAAGTTCATTTAGGAGTTTAATTTGGTGATCGTGAGCATCCCGACAATGGATAACCATCGCCAGGCCATGCTTCTCTGCAAAAAGATAATGCTTGGTAAAAACTTTTTTTTGTTTTTCAAGAACAGTTTCAAGCGGTATGTTTTCTGGCAAATGAAAAAGATCGAGTCCGCATTCCCCGATCGCTACGACTTTTTTTGATTTTGCCAAATTTTCGTAATATTCTTCGTCAAAATCTTCTTCCCTGCTCATGAAGTGAGATTCCTCTTCATCAATATGTGTGGGGAACAAATGATTCGGATGAGTACCAATTGACGCGACCATCCAGTCGTACTTTTCAGCAAGTAGAACGGCAAGTCGGCTGGTATCTTTTTGTGTGCCTACGAGATTTAATATTGTATTTTTTTCTTTACAGCGATTTATTACTTCTTCCAGATTATCTTTATAACCTTGAAACTGAATATGGCAGTGTGTGTCTACGAGCATACTGGTATTTAAGGAAAAAATCTGTGTTGTACATAATCTATACTTGATTGGATCAGACGAACCGCATCAGGAAGAAACGGCCAAAGAACCGAAGCAATTCCGGAAAGTCTTGGGGCAATACTAGAAAGCGCCAGCTGGTTCATGATTGGCGCAGACAGTGGAATGCGCTCGATAAAAAATATAATCAGACCAAGCGTAATTGCCCCCTCAATTACTCCAAATGCGGCCCCAAGCACGCGGTCAATCGCGTTGATAAAGGGTAAATGTGTGACGATGCTAAGGAGTCTATCAACTATCCAAAAAATAAATCCGACCAAACGATTGATCACTATAAACGCAATAACAAAGACAGCCACTCTAACGGTATTGGTGTTTTGAAAATGAAAAAAGTTAATAAGAAAATCAGCCAACGGTGCGTAATAACGACTGGCCACAAACGCCCCAAGCAGTGTTCCAACAAGCGAGCCTAGGGTGTGGACAAAACCAAACCATAATCCAAATAAACCAAAAGCGCCGATGATAATAATTATAATGACATCGACTAGTTGCATAGAATAAAATATAATCCAAGTCTACGAATATTATCCGAATCTACTAATCAACAAATTCGGATATTCGTTGCATTAGGATTTATTAAAAAAATAAAATTTTTAGTTCAATCTTGGAAATAAAATTTCACCTTTTTTAATTATAGCACCTACCTCCAGTTTTCCCCAGACTCGTTCTTCGGATAGTTGTCCAAGATTTTTTGCGTCAATCCCAAGAGATACGAGAATTTTTTCTGCTGATGACGGGATGATTGGTAGAAGTGCAATAGCAATATGACGAAGTGTTTCTACGAGCTGGTACAAAAGTGGTTGTATGTTTTCTCCGGACTTCGCCTTGCTCCAGGGTTTTTCTTCTGAAATCTTTCCATCGCATTTCATTACCAATTCATTTACAAGATTTACCATTTCATCAAACCTGTAAGTTTCAAGTTTTTCTCCATATTGTTGCCAAAATGTTTTTAAATCAAAACAATCATTGGTATTAGCTGGAACTTTATTGTCACTATATTTTTCCAGCATGGTCAAAATTCGGCTAGTAAGGTTCCCTACTCCGTTTACCAAATGAGCCGTATACCATTCTTCAAATCTAATAATAGAAAAATCGCCATCTTCGTATGGAGGTAGAGCTCCGAGCAAATAATGTCTCAGAGAATCTGTGCCATATTTCTGAACAATATCCAACGGATTTACCACGTTACCGAGTGATTTACTCATCTTTTGCCCCTCTGAAGTGATAAAACCATGGATAAATATTTGCTTACTTGTAGGTAGACCTGCAGAGAGCAGCATACCCTGCCACATGGCTGATTGTTGTCGCAGATTGTCTTTGCCGGCCACTTGCACACCCGGCCAAAATTCTTCATAACCACATGACTTGCCCTGCGTAGTCTTGGCAGAGCCGGGCCAGCCTAATGTGGAAATATAGTTTACAAGAGCATCAAACCAGACATACATGACATGATCATTGTCATCTGGCACTGGCACTCCCCATGGCATTTTTGCCTTGAGGCGAGAAATACTAAAGTCTTCTAAGCCTCGTTCCACAAAGGCTTTTACTTCCGTTAGTCTGTGCGCTGGCACGACAAAATCAGGCCGATCGCGATACAAATCCAAAAGCGCTTGTTGGTATTTTGACCAACGGAAAAAATAGTTTTCCTCGTTGATCATTTCAATTTCAAGTTTGGGATGGATTGGACATTTATTATCAACAAGTTCTGAATCAGTTTTCTCAAGTTCACAGCCAACGCAGTATTTTACTTGATAATTTTTTTTGTAAATATCACCATTGGCCAGACATCGGCGCCAAAATTCCTGGGCAGCAGATTTGTGATTGGCGTCAGTTGTTCGAATAAAATTTGTATAACTCAAGTTTAAAGCCTCCTTGAGGGCATGAAATTTTGCGGCATACTCATCACAATATGCCTGTGTATCTTTTCCC
>CAZVNO010000096.1:0-3474 GCA_964628715.1 uncultured Gammaproteobacteria bacterium
ACAGCATAAGATGATAGCCAAAACAGAAGTATTACTGAAGTTCCATTCACCCTATATGCTGGTATAGAACCAGCGGTAGTTACTTGGACCGAACACAATCTAACACTAACTACCAGCCAATTCCCTAGAACCTTCTTTCTGAACCCTTACCTCTTGGATCAAATACGCGAAGTTAGAATTTACACAAACAGATCCGGAGATAACACGAAAAACCTAATATCAACTATAAACAATTTTTCCAATCTTTTTAACGGACAGATTGCAATACAATGGTCAGCGCCTGGGCCAGGGGATTGGGTACTTTCAACAGAAACTATTCTCTTAAGCGGCGGTGTAAGAGAGGGTGATGTGTTAAACATCCGCGTACAATAAACAAAAAAATACCTTCTAATTAGAAGGTATTTTTTTGTCCGGCTTTATTGCCTTATCGGCATGACTATATATATAAAATCAGATGAACCAACCGAACGAAGTAAACATGGAGCATCTGCACCGTTTACATTAAGTTCAGCAGTCTCTCCTGACAAATGCTGCAAACCTTCAATAACATACCGATGGTTAAGAAGAATCGAATTCTCTTCACCTTGAACAGACGCTTCTACCATAGCACTATGTTCACCGGTTTGAGTACTAGTAGACGAAACAGCGATTGTCTGTCCAGCTTGGTTCAAATCAAACGAAACCGCGTTTACTCCGCTTGCAGTAAACAAACCAGCAGCTTTAATTGAACTCACCATAACATCAACCGGAAATGTAGCATTGGTTTTAAAAGAGGCTGGGATTATTTGCGCGTAATCAGGATACTTCCCGTCAATTAACCTTGTCGACATTTCAAAAATATCATAACGAATTGCCACCTGACTATCACTCACCCACAAGCGAACCATACTTTCATCACTCACATTCTTTCCTAAACCAAACAAACGAATCATTTCAAAAACAGCTCTGGCCGGTAAAATCGCCTGAGAGGCATCGGAACCCTGTGACACCGGTATTTTTGCCTCTGACAAACGATAAGAGTCTGTGGCTGCCAAAATAAGCCCCTGGTGACGTTCTGTTAACAAACCGAAGTAAACACCAGAGAGCTCAGGTCGGATTTCATTTTTTGCCACAGCAATCACAACCTTGGATAAAGCCTCCTTAAACACAGTGACGTCAAGAGCGTAACCATGAGCCTCATCAATTGGAGGGATAACAGGATAGTCCTCAGCAGACGATCCTTTAATTTTTGTTTTTGAAGAGCCGCTAACAATTGATAATTCATTTTCTAACAATTCTATTTCCACCTGACCATCTCGAAGCAAAGCTACAAATTCAGACAATGTTTTTGCTGGTACGGTAAAAGAACCAGGTTTATCAATTTTTGCCCGGAGTGATGTGCGTATCGCCACCTCAAGATTAGTCGTGCTCATTTCCACTTTTGAATCAGTTACTGATATAAGAACATTTGCAAGGATTGGAAGATGTGTACTCTTTCCTGTAAGAGATGTAATTAAGTTTAAGCTATGAATCAGATTTTCTTTGGTGCACGTAAATTTCATATACTCAGTCGTTTCAATTTATTTATTTAATTTAAAATAATTTATTTACTTGTGGATCAATCTGTAACAATTATCTTATATATTATCTAGTAATAGTAGTAGGGCTGGGGACAGAGGGGACAAGTGCTGTAAAAAGGCTTTAATTAAAGTTTTTTTATCATTTTTTCTGTGTCTTTATTAGCTCTTTCTTGTGTGGTAACAGTGCCTGGTTTTGTTGTTATTTTTTTTGCCTGTGGATTAAGTGTCTTTTATACACAATTATTTTTGTTGTTGTCAGATTTGTTTCCACGTTTTATCCCCGTGGATTGTTGGTGGATAAAAAGTGTGTAAATGTCTAAATACTAGTAGCGTAAAGTCTTTGTTTGATCATTTCAATTTCTTGTTTTAGTTTTAAATCATTTTCAACCTCAAGCGATATCTTTGTATGGGCATGCATTGCCGTCGTATGGTCTCGTCCACCAAGTTCATCGCCAATTGCTGGGTAAGAAAGCTTTAATTCTTGGCGAAGTAAAAACATGATAATTTGGCGTGGGAAAGATAGTTTTTTTTCACGACTTTTTCCTTGGATGTCGTCAATGCTAACATCATAGAATTTTGCCACCTCGGCAATCAATTCTCTTGGTGTAGTTGATTTTTTCATTCCTTGGCTTTCATATGAAGATAAAATTGATTTTACTGTTTCTTTGGTAGGATCAATATTTTTAAGCTGGTGGAATGCGGCTACTTTGTTTAGGGCGCCCTCAAGCTCGCGAATGTTGCTTTGGATGGTGGCGGCAATTATTTGAATAACATCTGGGCTTAAGCGTAGATTTTTTTGGCATTTTGCTTGCAAAATTGCGACACGTGTCTCAAGGTCGGCCGCTGAAATATCAGCGATCATGCCCCACTCCAAACGACTCCGGAGTCTGTCTTCAAGGGCGGGGATTTGTTTTGGTGGTCGATCACTTGTCATGACAACTTGCTTTCCTTGTTGATGAAGTTCATTGAAAGTGTGGAAAAATTCCTCCTGGGTCTGTTCTTTGCCGCCAATGAATTGAAAGTCATCAATTAGAAGTAGATCGACGTTTCGGTATCTGTCTTTAAATTCTTTGGCATGTCCTTCCTTTACGGCTGTGACAAATTCATTCATGAACTTTTCAGAACTTACATATAGTATTTTTGTGTTTGGATTTTTTGCGAGCAGGGCATGGCCGATACCTTGGATAAGGTGAGTCTTCCCAAGGCCAACGCCACCATAGATAAACAAGGGGTTATAGGCCTCACCAGGTCTTTCGGCAACAGCTTTTGCGGCCGCGTGAGCAAGCTCGTTATTTTTTCCGACAATGAACGTTTCAAAAGTATATTTCGGATTAAGTCCAAACTCAGACAGGGTGGATTTGCGTTCAATTGGGTTTTGGATTGCCATCGAAGGCTCGATTGATGGCATGTGAACCGGCTCTGGTGCAGCGCCTAACTCTTGTTCGGTAACATTTTTTATATTTTCCACAACATAATCATCTTTTTTGACAGGCTGAGCATTTATTCTCTCTAGGGCGCGAATAATGTCGCTGTGGTATTTTTTTTCAAGCCAATTTTGGGTAAAGGCATTTGGCACACAGATAACCACATGACCATTTTGGTATTGGCCAATACCAGTATTTCGAAACCAAGTAACGAAGTTTGGTTTGGAGACTTTTAGTTCAAATTCAGCTAGGACGGCTTGCCAGATTTCGTAATTAGTCATAATTTTTTATTGATTTTCTTCTCTTTTTCCACCAAATGACTTAGCTGTCTGGGGTGGATAGAGTGATTATTAGTTGAGTCTTTCTCATTTTATCACAGTTGAATAAAAGCAAAAATGGCTTAAATTAAACAAAAAGTTAGTAATGTGGGGATAAGCTGTGGATGGTGTGGATAAGTATACATATAAGAGTTTTGGGTTGACAAGAATATT
>CAZVNO010000097.1:0-3466 GCA_964628715.1 uncultured Gammaproteobacteria bacterium
GGCCAGAGAGAACATAGAAGTTTTGATATTACCAAAATACAATTTTATTTAATTTGTTTTATGAAAAATCACGCATCCAGTCGGGCTAATAAAGGCGCCACCACATTCGGTACTCCACACGGTTTTCGCGCCAATGTGCAGATGGGGAAAAAGAATAACGGCCCGGTGCAAAAACGCGGGAACATCGCTGGTGGTGTGAAGCGAGCAAATATGTCTTTTGGTGGAGGGCGGGGGAGATAATCATGTATCATGAAGCATGCATCACGTAACAGTTTACATTGTTACTGGATTGTGCTATAAGTATATAACTCAATATAAATGATACATGGTACATGATATATGCTACATGAATATAAAATACTCTCTGTCGGCGGCTCTATCATCATCCCCAAAACAGGATTCGATATTCAGTTTTTAAATAATTTTCGGAAATTGATTTTGGACAGGGTGGAGAAAGGCGAGCGGTTTATCTTGACGATTGGCGGCGGGGCTACTTGCCGTCAATACCAGCAGGCCGCAAGTCAGGTAGTAACAATGTCGCACGAAGATTTGGACTGGCTCGGGATATATTCCACCCATTTCAATGCGCAGTTTGTTCGATTTTTATTCAAAGATTACGCTCATCCCGAGATAATTAAAAATCCAACAAAAAAAATTCGCACCAAGAAACCAATTATTGTCGCTGCTGGTTGGGAGCCGGGGGCATCAACTGATATGGATGCAGTTCTCCTTGCCAAAAATTTTAAAGCCAAAGAGTTATTCAATCTTTCAAATATAGCCCAGGTCTATACGTCTGATCCGGCCGTAAATTCGGATGCAAAGCCGATTGAGTTGATTGATTGGAAAACATTCCGACGTGATATTGTTGGTGATACTTGGGAACCGGGAAAGAATGTTCCATTTGATCCGACTGCTAGTAAACTCGCGGAAAAATTAAAATTAAAAGTATCAATTCTCAAAGGAACTGATTTGGATGAAGTTGCCAAAGCGTTGAATGGAGAGAAATTTTTTGGCACTACAATTCAACCGTAAATATAAAATAAAAAAGACTCTATCGGCTAAGAGTCTTTTTTATTTTGTTCGTATAGTATCCGCTGCAGAATTAGTAGCCCCCAGAGTGAAGCCGTGACAAGCGATACGGCTGCGGACATTTTTAGGCTTAAACTGAAGAACGTGCCTGCCATAACAAAGAGGCCTAATGTGGTTGGTATTGAAGTGCCAAATTGGACAGGGCCAGTCTTGGTCTTGAAGCCATGGAGCACCTGTGGGATTAGCGAGACGGTTAGGACAACTGTCGTTGCGGTGATGGTGATGTCTTGCCAAAGCATAATTTTTGGTTAGTGGTAATAGTATAAAGGAATGAGCTCGTATAGACAACACCTTTTTTTTCCGTTACAGTACATACTCTATGAAATATTCAGAATACCAACCACTGTCTGACCGGATTCGTCCACAAAAATTGGCTGATTTTGTCGGCCAAACTGATGTGGTTGGTGATGGAAAATTACTTCGGAGATTGATTGAAAAGAAGGGTGTTTCCTCCCTTATTTTTTGGGGACCGCCAGGCGTTGGCAAGACGACACTGGCAAATTTAATTGCAAATGAGCTTGAAGCTAATTTTGTAGCCTTATCTGCGGTAGAGAGTGGTAAAAAAGATTTGCAATTGGTGATTGAGCAAGCGAAAAAAGATCTTCGGCATGGCCCGCCTGCCATCGCCTCGAGCTTCCACCCGACTTCGCCTGAGAGCGAACTCGATGGCGGACGGGCAGACGAGTGGCGGGCAGGCAAAAGAACTCTTCTTTTTGTCGATGAAATTCACCGCTGGAATAAGGCTCAGCAGGACGCTCTTTTGCCATATGTGGAGAAGGGTATTGTTACGCTTATTGGCGCGACTACCGAAAATCCATCTTTTGAAATTATTGGCGCTCTGCTCTCTCGGAGCCAAGTAATTGTTCTAAAAAAATTAACAAATAAAGATATTGTTCAGATTGTGGAGAGAGCCATTACTGACAAAGAATTCGGATTGGGTGAGTTGAGTATAAAAATTGATCAACAGGCCATTGAGCTTTTGGCCGAATTATCTGGTGGAGATGCCAGGGTGGCGCTAAATGCGCTTGAGATTGCTTGCAAATCAAAAATCATAAATCATAAATCCGAAATAAAATTGACTAAATCTGATATCAAAGAAGCGTTGCAAAAAACACATTTAGTTTTTGACAAAAAAGGCGAGGAATTTTATAACATTATTTCAGCGTTGCACAAATCAATGAGAGGGAGTGATCCAAATGCTGCTCTTTACTGGCTGGCACGAATGCTTGAAGGCGGAGCAGATCCACTATATATCGCTAGACGAGTGGTTCGATTTGCCAGTGAAGATATTGGTATGGCCAATAGCGAGGCATTGGTTCAGGCCACAGCTGCTTTTCAGGCCTGTCATTGGATTGGCATGCCGGAGTGTACAGTTCATCTTGCTCAGGCTGTGGTTTATTGCGCCAAATCAAAAAAATCCAATTTGCTCTACGCTGCCTATGGTAAAGCAGCAGAAGACGCGCGTCGCACTTCGCACCTCGGCGTACCGCTCCATATTCGAAATGCACCAACCAAGCTTATGAAAGAACTCGATTACGGTAAGGGATATAGATATAATCCGGATTACAAAGAACCGGTTGACCAAGAGTATTTACCAGAAGAGTTACGGGGAAGAGATTATTTTAATTAAACGATTTGTTGCTCAAGCACTCTTTCTATTTTTGAAGTATTGAGTTGTTTTAGCATTTCTTGCAACTCAGTGTCTTTGGAGGTATCAATTCCATTTTTTTCCAATAATTTAACAAGCAGATGCATAATTTTTGTTAGCTCTTGTTCGGTAATTATATCGATTTGTAAATCAACCTCTTCGCGCAAAGCGTCGATTTTGGCACTGCGTTTTTGGGATAAAAGTACGAAAATTGATAAAAAAATTGCTTCAAGCGAGACCATTGTTGTAAGAAGTCCAAATGGGTATGGATCGAATGGCTCAATTAATGGTAGTAGACCGGTATTAATCAATATCCAAAGTGAGAACAAAATTAAATTTATCAAAAAAAATATAATACTTCCAAATAAGTTCGTAATAGCATCGGCTAATCTTTCTGACCATGTCCGCATGGCGTCATGTTTTTTTTGAACGCTGTGGATTCTTGGTTTAGCCGGGTTGATATTTTCTTTTTGTGACATAGTGATTTATTTATTATTTACTTCTAATTTTCTTTTTGTTTCGGTAATATGTTTAATTTTTATTTCTATTATTTTTTTGTCTTTCAGTAAACCCGAGACTTTTTCTGGCCATTCAATTACAGTAATTGTCTCTCTGGATCCCAGATAATCTTCGACACCGATATTCAATAATTCCTGCTCATTTTTTAACCGGTAAGTATCAATATGGACAAGCGCTTTTAGCTTGGGACTGCTAGCTGTTAGCTCGTAG
>CAZVNO010000098.1:0-3430 GCA_964628715.1 uncultured Gammaproteobacteria bacterium
GGAGAATGGAGGGTGTGGAGCGGGCCAAGCAAACGCCCGCTCCGAGCATCCTTTTGTTGAGATAAAGCAGTTTTTTTGCTACACTGGAAATATGTAGGATTTGTAAGTAGTTTTTTAGCTATATAAAATTTATTAATTTTTGTCGCTCAAGTCGCACCGCAGAGTAAAAATTGTATGAAAAGATTTTCAAAAATGACAGTGTATATAATTATTGGAGCAATTATTTTTTTAACCATTATCGGTTTTATTTGGACGATTGGCTCATCATTTACCAAGAATCAAAAAATTTTTGAACAAGGATCTCTGCTTGGTATGATCCCAGACGGGCGGTACCGCGGTTCAGTCGATGTCCCGCAAAAATCATGGGTCGGCAAAAAGTTTGATCGTGAACAAGGTAAAGGTGTAAATATAGTTTCATTGTTAGGCAAAGAAAGTGAGAGTTTCCCATTTATCACTAGAATTGAAAAAGGCTCACATGACAGTGAGCTTGATGTATTGGTATTGGATTATAATTTACCGGAAAATCCGTGGTGGCTGCGACGGGTCAAAGATGAAGTGGTCGAGGTTTCCCCTAGTAAATATCTGGGCAAAGTTCATTTTCGTTTTTTCCCGGGGTATCCGTTTACGATTGGTTTTTTTCATCTGGAACGCTAGTATTTTTTCTTCTTGAATGGCCAGAGAAAAATTGACGCAAATACAAGGTGGATAAGGGCAAGCAAAATCGCATATACATACATTCCAGTCATTATACCTAGATAAGAGTTGGTTTTTTGAATTGTGTTTGAGAGGTCGAAGCCAAATAGAATGGCGATAAGATTTATAATAATGAGAAGGAGGATGATCCAAAATAGTCCGTTCCACATATTGCTTCGATCGCGTTTGCTTGGGGCCATGTGAGATACTATACAAAAAGATATATAGAGAAAAAGCCAGAAATTCCAGCTGTGTATATTTTCACTTGAAAATAATGTGGAAATAGCATTGGAAGTATTTTTGTAGATCGAATAAATACTGTATTGGTTTGGTTCAAGCTGGGCAAATACAGATCGGCCGTTTGGTACAAGTGTATAAAGTAGGATAACAAGAAACAGCGAGCCGAAGATAAGAGGCGCCGCGCCTATAAAAAAATTGCCAATTTTTTGGTAGATGCTTCGGGGAGAGTAACTATGGTCAACATATCCCAAATTGCCGGTGATTTCATTTGGACCAAATAATGAAAATCTTTCAATGCGGTGACGGAAAAGTTTGGCTAGTACTATGTGCCCGATTTCATGAATAGGGGTTCCGATCCAGGCTGTCCAGAGGATGCCTTTCCAGCCGACTGAATTGTGGTAAGCTCGGTGCGTGGCTGATTCTAGTTTTGACAAAATAAATCCGAAAACAAAAAAAATTCCAAATAAACCAGTAAGTTGGGTAAGTAAAATTAATCCAAAATTGAGCAGCCAATCAATCACAAAGAGCTGTCAAAAGTTACTAATGTCGGATCAAGTCCATAGTGCTTGAAGACACCGGTCGCGGTCATGTCTGTGGTATCTGCCATAGTAAATCCGAGTGCTTCAACAGCCGCTTTTATTTCTTCTTGTGGTCCTTCCATTTCAATATATGGCGGAATATTTGGGTATTGATCAATTTCAAATCTGACATTGCCTTTTTTGAATGAAGTACGAATTTTTTCTCGGTTGTACCCAACCGCAAAACCTAATTTTTTTAGTATGGCTTCGGTCGTGGCAAAGTCGCTCACTGTTATTTGTGTCTCCTCTTGAATGCGAAAATTATTTTCGTAACGTTGTCCATCTTTGTAGGCCATTTCAACTCGGTCGCCAATAGCTCGCAAGCGAAACAATTCATCCGCATTTTTTATCCGGTGATCTGGGAAGTCAAATTGTTTGTCATGGATTTTTACTTGTTCGACAAATTCAGCCCCAAAATGACCAAGTTTTTCAATCAATTCCTGCTTATTGATTTCTAGAATTTTTACTTCAACTTCTTGCATAGAATAGTTTTACTTTTATATTAATTTACTAATTTTTTCGCTCAAGTCGCACCGCAGAGTAAAAAGTGAGCAGCAAAAATTAGTAAATTAATATATTAGAGCTAGAAAAAACACCGTAAGTTCTCTTATCCATAGTATACAATGTTTTTCCCAAAAAACAACACACCAGCTATGGTGTGTGTTTGGCGGCTTAGGCGTTTGCTCCGGTATCGTCTATTTCGAAGTCAAGTTCATCGTATCTTTTTTCTAGTTCATTTAGCTCATGTTGGCCTTTTTCTAGTAATTGGGCTAATCTGTTGGCGAAGAACTCATCAGCTTCTTCTGCTCGGCGTTTAGCTTCCTCATCTTTACCCGTTTGGCTGGTTCCGTAAGCTCTTTCGTGCGCTTTGATCAACCATTGGATATATTCTGCCTGTTTTTCTTGTTCATTTTTATCAGTGATAGATTCTAGTTTTATTTTTTGTTTTTCTATTGTCTCAAGAGAGTCATTACGTTCCTGTTGTCGCGGGTCTGCCTCTTCCTGTTTAGTTCTCTTTTCTTGGTATTGCTGCAGCGCTTTTTTAATTTGATCTATACTTTCTTTCTTTTTGTTGATACTACGTAATAAAATTTTTAATTTGTCAGAAGGGTTATCAGGCATCTGGATGGCTGGGTCAGTATCAAGAAGATCTTTCGGCGCAATATCGCGATCTTCTGGCTCCATGTGGCCATTTCTATTTTCAAGATTTCGAACTGATATCATATATAGAAGTTTATGTTAATTTCTACTATAGAATAATGTTTTTTGTTTGTCAAAATTGCTTATTTCAACAAATGACTATAGCACATTTTTGCCTTTTTGTCAAGACGAAAATACCACTCTTTCGAGTGGTATTTTTATAATCTAGATTTTTATTTGCGTTCCGTTGGGATAATGTTGACGAAAGTCGTCATTTTTTTACTGCCATCAAAACGGGTGCGCTTTCTTTCTGTAAAATGAACCTTACCTGGGACTGCTGAGTACAGCGTGTCGTTGCGGCCTTTGGTTACATTTTTGCCTGGATGGATTGGTGTGCCGTGCTGGCGAACCAATACTTGTCCGGCGTTGACAGTCTCACCGTCACCGACTTTTGTTCCGAGATATTGTGGTTGGGAATCTCGACCCAATCTGGTGGAACCACCAGCTTTTTTATGTGCCATAGCACAAAGCTTTACACATCCCGAGGTACTCGGGACAACAGCCCGTTTCTGCCTCCTACACAGAACCGTCGTTCACCATGTCGCAAAGTAAATATGCCTAACTATACGATAAAATCCACAGCTTGTCAAGGGGGTGTAATTGGCCTATAATATAAGTATCTTTTAACTGTATAACTCTGCTCTACCCAATAAAACTTTACTTGAAACATCCGGTTACGCTTATCCTTATTAGCGTAAGTTTTTTTATAAATATCAGTA
>CAZVNO010000099.1:0-3386 GCA_964628715.1 uncultured Gammaproteobacteria bacterium
AAGCCCATAAATAATATAATGCTTACAAGACCTTTAATATACCAGATACAAAACGCCCCGACAACGGGGCGTTTTACTCGCTCAAGCGCTAAGGTGTTTAGGTGCTGAGGTTATACTAAACCCGATCGTACTCATGCATCGTAAGTTGTGATTCAACTTGTTTGGCAGTTTCAATTGCGACTGATACCACGATAAGAAGACTGGTACCACCAACAACCAAAGACTGTGATCCGGTTAATCCTTGAACTACCAACGGCAATATTGCTATTAATCCCAAAAATACCGCGCCGATAAACACCAAACGAGTCATTGTGTGTTGTAAATACTCTTCGGTTTGCTTGCCAGGACGGATACCAGGTATAAAACCACCTTGACGCTGTAAGTTCTCAGCAATTTTTTGTGGTTGGAAAATAATTGCTGTATAGAAATAGGTGAAACCTACTACCATTAGGAAATACAAAATTCCGTAAAACAACTGATTTTGGAATAATTCAGTTACTGTGCGAGCCAAAGCTCCGATACGACCAGCGTGATTCACAAAAAATTGTGAGATCATGGTTGGGAACAAAATAACAGAGATGGCAAAGATAATCGGAATAACACCGGCCATATTAACACGAAGTGGCAAATGAGATTGAGCGTTACCAAAACCGCCGCGACCTCCTCTGGCTGATTGTTTTGCGTATGTTACAGGTATATTTCTTTGTCCTTCACTCATTAGAACAACTCCACCGACCGTAGCGAGAATAATGACTACGTAAATAATGTAGGTGAATAAATCAGACGAATTGTAATTGATAGCAAGTGTCTGAACAGCGCGTGGTAAAGCCGCAATAATACCAGAAAAGATAATCAAAGAGGTACCATTGCCCATATTTTTTTCTGTAATGAGCTCACCGATCCACATAAGAAATATGGTCCCAGCGGTTACTGTGAGCATGATTGACACCATGCGCAAAACAGAAAGGTCTCCAAAAATACCAGGCTGTGATTGTTGTAGCAGCTTGATAAAACCATACGCTTGAAGTAAACCAAGTGGCACAGTCGCCAAGCGTGTATACATATTAATTTTTTGCCGACCCGACTCACCTTCTTTTGTCAATTCTTCCAAACTTGGCACAACCATGGCAAGTAATTGAAAAATGATTGATGCTGTAATATATGGAGCGACACCCATCATGACAAGAGAAAAATTGTTGATTGTGCCACCAGAGAAAATATTCAAAAGACCAAAAAGCTGGTTACTCTCCAAAAAAATTCTAAGTTGAGCAACATTCACCCCTGGAACAGGGATATGAGCCACCAATCGAAAAATAACCAACATGCCAATCACAAACAAAAGGTTATTTCGCAATTCTCTAATGGCCCAAACACGTCGAAGTTTTTCAAACATATAAAATAATTACCTCCCCGTATAAGGGAGGTTAGGTGGGATACAACATGTACCCCCACTAACTCCCCCTAAACGGGGGAGAATTGATCTGTTTTAGAAAGTTACTGAACCGCCGTTCTTTTCAATTACTGCAACAGCACCTTTGCTAGCCAGACAACCCTGAAGATTTATTTTTTTGTTAAGAACACCGCTCGAAAGTACTTTGACAGCTTTTTTTGTATCACGGATAACACCCTTACTAGCCAAAAATTCTGGAGTTACTGATTCATTTTCGGCGCAAATACGTTCAAGTGTTGTCAAAGTAACTACAGCTGGACGTGGGTACATACTTCGGAAACCACGCAATTTTGGCACGCGAAGTAATTCGCGTTTCAAAGGGCGAAGGGCTGTGCCACTTCGGCCACCAGTGCGAGCGCGCTGTCCTTTGGTACCGCGACCAGCGCTAGTACCTCGGCCTGTTCCATGACCACGACCAAGACGTCGTGTTCCCTTGCGTGATCCGTGTCCGGCGTGAATTGTGTGTGGAGCTAATGTCATAAACCTATTTATGAAGCAGAATGACTTTTCTTGTTTGTTTTCTTCAATTCAGACGCAGTTGTAATTACTGGTGCTGCGGTGATGATGTCAATATCCGCCAATTTTGAAGGCGAAACGACAATTGCCTCATCAGGTGCGATTGGTACTGATTTTACTTTAACTGCTTTAAATTTTGAAAGTGCCAAAAATGCTGCTTTCAAATTTGTAATTTTGTTACCAGTTTTACTCAAAATTTTTGCTGAAGCATTTGGAACGCCAGCCAATTCAAGCATAACACGGACAGAACTACCAGCAATAATTCCCGAACCACGCGGTGCTGGTTTGATCATAACTCTGCCGGCCTTGTACTTGGCCTCAACGCGATGTGGCACAGTCTCGTGCACCAATGGAATTTTGATCAAATTCTTTTTTGCTTGATGAAGAGCTTTGTCAACAGCCAATTGGACATCCTTACCTTTTTCGATACCATAACCAACCCGACCACGGCGATCACCGATAACGATACAGGCACGGAAACTCATTTGCTTACCACCTTTGGTAACACGAGTAACACGGGCCAAATCAATAATTTCCTGGTCAAATTCAGGTTTCTCACGCTGTGGTCTGCCGCCACCTTGGCGCCCACCGCTGCGGCGCTGTGATTTGTCTCCGCCCATTGCGGATCCACCTTTGGTGGTTTTTGCTTGAGTATTTTCCATAGAATGATATTAGAACTGCAATCCACCATCTCGAGCTCCGTCAGCAATTGCCTGAACTCGACCATGGTATTGATAACCGCTTCGATCAAACACAACCGATGTGATTCCTTTGGCTTTTGCTTTTTCAGCAATAACCTGCCCAAGCACATAACTCATTGCCACTTTGCCTGAGCGATCCGGAGCCGTTGCGCCTTTTTTAACATCAGTTTTGGTATGAGCTGAAACAATAGTCTTGCCACTTACATCATCTATGAGTTGAGCAAACATACCCAAAAGACTACGATGAACAGATAATCGTGGACGCAAAGCTGTACCCGTAAGATGAGAACGAATGCGTGCGTGACGTCTGATTCTACCTTGATTTTTCGACACGATCTTCATATGCTAAAAGCATTAAGCGGCAGATTTGGCCGCGGCTTTACCAGCCTTGCGACGGATAACTTCATCCATGTACTTAATCCCCTTACCTTTATAAGGTTCTGGTTTCTTTATATTTCTAATGGATGCAGCTGTCTGTCCCAAAAGCTCAATATCAATACTCTCAAGAGTCATTACATTCTTTTCAGCCGAAGCTTTAACACCTTCTGGCATAACATACACTACTGGATGAGAATAGCCAACATCAAGTTTCAAATCTTTGCCCTGCATGGCCACCTTGTAACCAACACCATTGATTTCAAGTTGTTTTTTGAAACCAACAGTAACACCAAGTACCATATTCTTTATATGAGCACCGTATGTACCCCAGAGCGATCTCT
>CAZVNO010000100.1:0-3297 GCA_964628715.1 uncultured Gammaproteobacteria bacterium
CGCATATAAACGAGTGCCGTTAGGCGATAGTTTCAAAGCCAATGTTTCGGCGCCATCCATGCCTTCAAGAACATCCAAAAGATCCTGCATAATCGGCGGTTCAACCTTAGCCAAATCAGATGAACTGGTTATATCTTTTTTCGCAAAAGTTTCCAAAAGCGCCCGGTCCATAATCGAATCTTCCTGAGCCGTAAGCGTACCAAACATAATTCGAATCAACCCCTTCAAAGTGATAACTGCACTCCGAATGATGTCTTCGGCAGATACCTGTTGCCCGACCGGACGTGGCAAATCAAATGGATTAACTTTACTCTCTGATGCCAAAGAGATATTGATATAAGTACCACCAACCGCTTCTGTAAGATGAACGTATTCCATTTCCGGATCAATGATAATTACATCAGTCCCAAGCATGAGAGCCCGCAATACTTCCAACTTCACCGCGTATGATTTGCCAGCACCGGAGGTGGCAAACACAACCATATTCGCATTTTGCAAAGAAAACCGATCAAAAATAACCAAACTATTGTTATGTCGATTGATGCCGTACAAAATGCCGTCGTCGCTCGATAATTCAGAAGATACAAATGGGAATGAAGACGCGATCGGGCTTGAATTCATGTTGAAAGCGATATTCAATTCATCGATTGCGAGTGGTAGAGTTGACGTAAAACCTTGTTCCGCCTGATAAAGAACGTGTTTACTGTAAATCAACTTGCTGCCAAATATATTTTCAATATCTTGCGTCATTTTTTCCAACTCTTCTTTGTCTTTTGCATAAACCGTAACATAAAAAGAAAATTGGAAAAAATGTTCTGTGCCCTGAGTCAGATCATCTCGGAGTTGTTCAATATCACGAAGCGCGGTTTCGCGAAGTGGATCTCTGGCAGCACCCTTTTCAGCGTCTGCGCTAATTTGCGCCTCTAGCGCACCGACTTTTTTCTTTAATTGTTTCAAAATTAACTCAGCGTTAATCGGGTAAAAAAACATTCCAATATCCATCGTGATATTCAAATTCAAAATTGGCGTTGACCAACCGACTGTAATATAGCGCGGATAGGTAATTATAAAAATTGTTCTAAGAAACACATCCCCCAACTGAATAAAATTTGATTCAGTCCGAAAAGCGGACGGAGCGATGAGATCACGAATAGCCACTGTTCCTTCACGATAGAGGCGCTCTTCTTCAAGACGAATCAAATCTTCCGCTTGTTTCTTAACAATCGGAGGTTCACCAGTCTTTGGTAAGGACAAACCTTTTTTTGTTATAGGTTGAAATGCCATAAGGCGTGTTTATCAAAAATTGAAAACTATACTTCTTCAACGCGAATTTTATCTAACGGCTGTAGTTGCTCGGAAAAAGCAATATCCGGGTTATAAGTTGAATAGTACAGTTCAATTAACGCCTGAGTATCAAGTTCTACCACCGACAAACCCATAGACTCAAGGCCGCCGACAACCTGACGAACTCGGGAAGTCAGATCTTTTCGTCTTTCTTCGAAACGCTCCTCCTTCAGTCTAACTGATAACGCTGGACGGATAACCTCTTTGAACCTTTTCCAAAAACTTTTTTTCTTGTTTGACAGCGGATCATACGGAACAACCACATAAAATCTTTTGGTAACAATCTGTCCAATATCAACTAATTCTTGAACAAAAGACCGGTAGTCGGCAATTTGTACTTGCAGCAATTCATTGGTTTGCTCACGTTCAATCTTGGCCAATTTATCCAAGTAGGGTTGAATCTGTAAACGCCTTGACTGAATCACAATCTGAACCGGAAAATCAATTGAATTCAAAAATCCAACATATGAAGAAATAATTGCATTCTGTTCATCTTCCGACTTTAGGGCAAAATTAATACTTGAAACCAAAAGCACAGACCGAAGAGTCCCATCCTTCAAAATAACGGTGTTATCTTTAACCTCAGCAATCGGGATATTCGCTTGAGCTGAAGCTAAATTGGATTTTTTTGTTTTTGGTTTAGTTGTATTTGTCGGCATACAAAATATTAAATTTCGTCTTCCGGTTGGTAAAAACCACCGGTGTTCACAACCAGAGCCAAATCACGAATACGCTTTGGTAAAACTTTTTTCTTTTGAGAATTCGTTGTAACAACTAGAGATTGTGGAATAATAAAAAATTTCAATTCCGATTCAGAATATTCCTTGCGCCAGACCCTGAGACCCGGACGACGAAGCGTCTGAATAATATTTAAAAGAAAATAATGAAATGTCTGTCCGTTAATCTTGGCAAAAGCGACGACAAGTGATAAACCGCCAACAAACGCCAAAACAAATACAAACAAAGAAAAGTCACCAAACCGATATGCCAAAAAAATTATCAGGCCGGCAACCAACAAAATCAAAAACTGTCGAGTAGTAATCGGACCAAAAATTTTATCTTCTACATCTATAAATTGTGGGACAACAAATTGTTGCATAAGCTATACCCCCAAATGTTGATTGATCTCAAGAACTGATAAAAAAATTTCCATAGTAAAGGCCTCTTTTTTGTTGGTATTTTCCACGGCCAAAATGTCAGAAATTTTTTTCCTATTAGCCAGAGCTGATACAAGAGTATGAATATACGCACCATACAAAGGACTCTGATACCAGGCGTCACGAATATCCAGAAAAACAACAACAGAATCCTGCCGGAACACTTCAAACTTTTCTTTTAACTTCATTGTTGCTGCCGTGGCAGTCGGCGCCAGACGATAAAAATCAGTGACACCAAAAAAGGAAAACTCTTCGACTGGGCCAACGCTTATCCTCCCTACTGGCGGGACAATATCCTGAATTGGCTGACGAACATTTCCATAAGATGTATTTGAGATTGGTTTCAATTGGTTGACATCAAATGATTTTACCGACGGTGTGGATTTTGGAATACTTACAGCTAACTTTAAAGGTGCTGGTGGCGCTGAGGTTATAACTTTTTTTGATTCAGTCACATTTCCGGATAATTTGCCACGGATTAAAGCCAGAGTTTGTTCCGCCTGCTCTGGCGAAAAACCAATTCCACCTCTATGTATTGGCGTCATGGCATAGGCTAAAAACTGGTCGTCACCCCTAACACCATTCAAGCGTGATTCAATAAGTGAAGAAGCTTTGCGCTTAATTTCTGGATCAGTGATCCAATTCAACTTTTCAACAATTCCACCCCCTGCTTTAGCGGCCATGGCCTCATCGACAAAAATATTTGTTACAGGTGAAGTGGTTGCGAGTTCGTGTGGCGACGCTAATGTTGGCAAATTATAGATATTACCCTCTTCCAAAAGCGACGTATGATCAT
>CAZVNO010000101.1:0-3281 GCA_964628715.1 uncultured Gammaproteobacteria bacterium
ATAAAAAATAAACAAAGAAAAACTAAACGGCGAGCGTATCAAAGCCACTACGAACGAACGTATTCCACATTCTTATTTTTGACTCAAAAAGTAATCGAATAGTAGTGAGATAAAGATTTTTGCGCCTACGGAAGTATAAAATAATAGATGAATATATTGAGTCCAAAAAACCAAAAAGATAAAAAGATAATCTGGAAAAAACAAAAAATAATGAAATAATCATTGTAGTGTTGAAGACAATTGTATTTGAAAATAAATTTGCCAGCACAGAATGGAAATCAACACACACGGCCGAATCTCCCTCGCTAGGCAAATGCGTGCCACCTGCGTCACCATGGAAATGGGCTGCGGCAGCGCCAAAACCAGAAGCTTTAACGCTACTTTGTAGCGGGCAAAGCAAAACCATAAGTGACAAGGTGATGGCAATACCAACTGTGAACATTGAAATAATTTTGGTTGTTAATTTGTTCACACTATATATATTATTTATCTTTTTTTGAAAGTTTGTAAACTTTCATTACTTCATGGATTGCTTTGGCGTGCTGTCCGCTCTTGATTTGTTCAACTACATGAGTGGCGAGATGATTTTCGAGTACAGCATCTTCGACGCTTGAAATCGCTTTTTTGAGAGCGCTCGCCTGGGTAATAACGTCAACACAATAGGCGCCATCGTTTACCATGCTTTGGAGACCGCGAACTTGACCTTCAATAATTTTCAAACGACGAATTAATTTTTGCTGGATAGAATTTGTCATATGTTCATAGTATACCCCCCTGGGGTATACTGGTCAAGAGAAGTTATCCACTGTTTTTGAAATAAAAACCTAAAAAGCAGCCCCCATAGACTGCTTTTTACTTTGCACATAATTGTTAATTTTAAAATCCAAAGATTAAATATCAAACCCACTCATCATCATACTGTGATGACCGCGGATCCCCTTCTGAGTTTTATTTTCAACTCTAGTTTGCATAACCTGGAGTCTTTTGTCGGCTTGAGCCTGTGTAATCACCCCCTTATCCACCAATACCTGAAGTTGTGTTTTTACTCTTTGTACCTGGAGCTCTTTCATCCGAGTTTGAATTTGATCTTTACTTATACCTTTTTCAGCCGCTATTTGCATCGGCGTTTTTCCTTCTGCCCAGGCAGCCTTCACTTCATCAATACTGATGCCGAGAATTTGCGCTTCGGTTTGAAACATTGTCCGCTGACGAGTGGCAATATCATCTGGGGTTACAGATGCACCCCACATACCACCAAACCCTTGCGCTGAGGCCAGATTGGTTACACCAAGCGTTCCCATGGCCAAAATCGGCAAAAATGCGTATGCGACAAGCTGATGTTTTTTCATAAAAAATATATTATGGGTGATAAACTCACTCCTGCGGAACTTTGGGCCCAAGTTCCATCTATTACTACACCAACCGCAATATATTTATTTCACTCCTGAATTGGTTTGATACCAAATGCTCTAATTTCATTTCCCACCTGATCACCAATTACCACTACCATAGTATTGGTAGAAAACACAGCGTCAGATGGTATTCTTGTATTTCGATTTAACCCCACACGAACCAAATTGTTTGACCCAATATCAATTACAAAACTTCTACGATTAATCTCAATAATTTTACCTGTATATTCTCCAAACACACGCTCTTGCCTGTACGAACGATACATCATGCCCATTGGCGACAAACGATGATTTTCAGTATACATTGACATGCGACTATGAAAAGGCGTCGCAATTGCAACTATATACCCACCAAGTACAATAAAAACCAAAATTGCCAAAATAGAATACAAAATTGGACGACTATATAAAAATGAATATCGCCGCACCAAAAACTCAAGAAGGCCGATAAAAACCAAAAGAAAAACAATCAGTAACCACGGCAATGATCGAAAAAACACATACCAACCTTCGACACCATACCGCGGACCGACCCAAATACCGGTTTGTTTGCAAAAAAATATAATAAAGCTTGCCAAATACAGAAGTGTAAGCAAGATAATGACAATTGCAAAAATACCCAAAAATGTTTGGGTCGCAAAAATCCATTTGGGTCGCATTTTCAAATCCCCGCTCTTGATGGAATCCAAAACTCGAATGTGTGAATTTTTTTCTTCTGTATTATTTGAATTTTCCATAGGATTTTTGTTCGACAATTTTTTTCAGCATGTTTTTTGCCCTCCCCAATCTCACTCCGACAGTAGAAACAGGAACATGCAACACTTCGTCAATTTCTTTGTAATCAAGCTCTTCCATATAGTACAGAATAAGTGGTTCGCGGTATTTTGGATCAATCTCCCCCAGATGAAGATTTATTGTCTCTTGTATATCTTTTCTATCTATATCAGTCTCCAAAATATCAGGTGATTTCAGATGTGGAAAAAAAACATCAAGATTCAAAAAAGATACTTTTTCTCGTTTTTTCTTTTTGAGCGTATTCACAAATTCGTTGTGCGCAATTCGATAAAGCCAGGGAGAAAACCGTCTTTTTGTATCCAGACTCTTTAGGTTCACATAAGCCTTGATAAAGACGTCTTGGACAACATCCTGCACTTCGTCAACGTCAAACAAAAACCGTCGGGCATACCGGGTCATCTTGGCCTCGTAGCGCTCCACGAGGAGGCCAAACGATTCACGATCGCCGGCCTGTACTCTGGCCGCAATGTCTTCGTCGGTATACTCAGGCATAAGACTACATATACTATTACAACCATGGATTGGGTTTTATTACAAGCGAGTATTGTAAAAGATGAAAAATAGGCTATAAGCCTTATTTTTAGCTAAAAATTAACAAAAAAATATCAACAACAAGATATTGACAAACCTATAAATATATAGTACTATCCCTAGCTGTTTATCCTGCCTTGTGATGAGAAGTCGTACCCAGATTTTCTGGATACCACTCCCCCTCACAAACAACAACCGAGTTCACCGACAGGGGTATGCCACTGGCATAGGTGTTACTCAATCGAAAAAAGTAGGTATTCCATGGCAATCGTGTTCAATCGCGAAGACAACAGCGAGCTTCTCAGGACCATCGGCATCTCCTACGGAAGCCTGGTGGCGTCCGTGGGGGCCTACAGCATCGTGACTATGGTGAGCGCCAAGGAGGTGCTCCACGCGCTCGTCAAGAATGGCCGCATCAACAACGACGAGGCGCAGCAGGCCGAGCGCACAATGTACGAGGCCGGCATCGCCGAGGACAAGGCCGCGCTCTACAGCAAGTGCGCGGCGGCCCAGCTGCCCGAAGGCTTCGTGCCCTCGTACAGC
>CAZVNO010000102.1:0-3251 GCA_964628715.1 uncultured Gammaproteobacteria bacterium
TGTGCTTCTTTTTCAATATAGGTATCGGTGTGCGGCATGTAGGCCTCTGGCTGATAGTAATCGTAATAACTGACAAAATACTCGACCGCATTTTCTGGAAAAAACTCACGAAACTCATTGCAGAGTTGGGCGGCCAAGGTTTTGTTGTGCGCGATGACTAATGTCGGCAGCTGAGTTTCTTCGATAACATTCGCAACTGTGAACGTCTTACCAGACCCGGTCACACCCAAAAGTGTCTGTTTTTTCATCCCTTTGCCCAAACCAGAAACAAGACCTTCAATGGCCTTTGGCTGGTCTCCGGCTGGTTTGTAGTCTGATTTGAGTTTAAATTTCATGTTAAAAAAATAGCTAAAATTAGCTATAAATACTGCTTATCCACTTTTAACTATACACTACTCTTGACAAAAAGGCAAATTTGGAGTATGATCATTTGTCAACTAAAGATCGTGGTACGCCTTGTGGAACTTTACAGGTTCTATAGAGCGCATCGCGATGTGCGGTCCGCGTGACGGACGAGGAGGGCAAAACGTAATGCCCAAAATCGTCCACGTAGTGGAGAAGTAAAGACCCGGTTTCGTCCGGGCCAAGCACATGCATGGAGGCATCCAGCACCTGCTTGATCGGGTGAGCTCAACTCCCGGTGTAAGCTTCTAGGGAAGCATACAAATTCTCGCTTACGGGTGGGAAAAAAATACGGAGCAAGTCGTGGAAGGCACTACAGACCACCACGATCATCAGGGGCAAACAGAGCCTCTGCGAAGTTCAGCGGTTGCAAACGCTGAACGAATTATACCGGACGGGGTCGGAGGTGCCATCTGTAGGGCACTTAACCAGTCGGACCATGATTAGATCTGGCCGACAATCTCTTAGACGAGACGTGACGTTACTCTCCGACAGTAACGTGCACAAACTCTGGAATTAGAGTGTCATATCCAGAGTCCTTGTCTGTAGCAAAAGAGCCTTTGGCTCAAGGGGACGGAAGCGTAGACACTTACGTATTCCGTCCCCACCTTTTTCTTTGAAGATCATAACTTGTCACCAAAGAAAAACAAATAATCCCAATAATGGGGATTTTTTGTTTTATCTGTAACATTTTGGCTTATTCTACGTCTATATTAACGTATGAAGAACAATACAAAACAAACCCTAAAAATCTACCTACGTCAGTCCAAAAAATACTGGCTAATCGGCACAACCGCCCTAATCTTTGATTTTGTGGGTGGTGTTATGCCCATCATAATCCCCTTGTACTACAAGCGCTTTTTTGATGTCCTAACTAATACCCAAAATCCAAGTCTGGCTTATGAGACGCTTATATCAATCCTTATCACAATTGGGACTTTACAAGGTATCCAATGGGTTGTACGACGGATAACCGGCTTTTCGATTGTCGCTTTTGAAGTTAAAGTGATGTCAGATATAACCAACATGTGTTTTGCGAATCTGCACAAACATTCATTTTCTTTTTTTAATAATAATTTTGTCGGATCTCTGGTAAAAAAAGTAAATTATTATTACCGTTCTTTTGAAGGAATTGCTGATAGAATTTTTTGGGACTTAATACCACTCATTACAAGTATCACGGCAATTCTAGTAGTTCTCACCCTGAGAGATATTCGACTTGGATTGGTGCTGTTTGCCTGGTGTCTAACTTTTATTATCATAAACTGGATATTCACTACATACAAAATGAAATATGACATGGCGAGAAACGATGCCGAGAGTACTCTAACTGGCGCGCTTGCAGATACTATTACCAATCATGCAAACATAAAATTATTTACAGGATACTCCAGAGAAAGAAAATCTTTTGGATCACTGGTTGATAAAGTCCTACACTGGCGCTCGATTTCATGGAATCTTGATATGGTATTCAACGGCGTCCAGGGTCTATTTGCAATTGGTCTTGAAATTGGAATATACATTCTAGCCATTCATCTATGGGAAAAAGGAGTACTCACACTCGGTGATTTTGTTTTGATCCAGGCATACTTACTAACCATACTTGATCGACTTTGGGATTTTGGTAAAACCATTCGTAATCTTTATGAAAACTTGGCAGATGCCGAAGATATGACGGTTATTCTAAACACACCACATGAAATTACTGATTTACCCAAAGCAAAAAAATTAAAAATAAAAGAAGCTAGTGTTGTATTCAAAAATGTTGAATTCAATTACAACGAAACTCGCACTATTCTTTCAAATTTTGATTTGAACGTAAAATCTCATGAAAAAATAGCTTTGGTCGGACCATCTGGCGCAGGTAAATCTACAATTGTTAAAATCCTACTTCGCCAACACGATGTCACTGACGGACACATTCTCATAGATGGACAAGATATTGCTAAAGTCACCCAAGAAAGCTTATGGGACACAGTTAGTTTGGTGCCACAAGAACCACTTCTTTTCCACCGCACTCTTATGGAAAATATTCGCTACGGAAAACCTGACGCGAGCGATGATGAAGTTGTTGAGGCAGCCAAACTCGCTTATTGCCATGAATTTATTTCCAATTTTCCGGAAGGTTATGGCACATTTGTCGGTGAACGCGGTGTAAAACTATCTGGAGGAGAACGCCAGCGTGTTGCGATTGCCCGCGCGATTTTACGAAACGCTCCGATTTTGGTGCTTGACGAGGCGACATCAAGTCTGGATTCTGAGTCAGAAGGCTTGATCCAGTCTGCTTTGACAAACCTAATGAAAGGAAAAACAGTAATTGTGATTGCTCACCGTCTTTCAACGATTATGAAAATGGATCGAATTATTGTTGTTAACGGTGGAAAAATTTCCGAACAAGGTTCGCATGATGAACTCCTCAAAAACGAACATGGTCTCTACAAAAAACTTTGGGATTTACAGGCAGGAGGATTTGTGGGCGAGTGAATTCACGTAGCATTTATAACAAAAAAAATTCTGACTCGCGTCAGAATTTTTGTTTGCTATCTCATATCTCTTGTCTCTTGACTATATCTCCACCACATCCCCCACACTTGGCACAAACGTATTTACTTTATACATATCACGCAAACGATGAGCGAGTTCAGTCGCTGCATGCGGTTCGCCATGGACACAATAAATTTCTTTTGGCATTTTTTTGGCTGCCCCCACCCAATGCAAAAGTTTTGCTTGATCTCCGTGAGCAGACAGGGCGCCAATCGCTTTCACCGCACAGCGCACATCAACCTCTTGACCCAAAATACGAACAGTCTTGGCGCCTTCATAGATACGCCTGCCCGGAGTACCCACAG
>CAZVNO010000103.1:0-1390 GCA_964628715.1 uncultured Gammaproteobacteria bacterium
GACTGCATAAAGGACAAGGTCTATCAAAGTCAATATCATAATCACCGGAACTCATACTACAAGTCCTTTCATTCTTTCTTTTTGGCGATAATACATACCTGTATCAAACCAATTCCAAAGCTCGGAGTCCTCGCTAAAGTATTTCCCATCCACTTTATCGGGGCGAACATATTTTGCTATAAATAGCATTAAATCGTTCTTTTCCACCCGATAAATAAGCCCTTCTATTCTTTCCAAAGGATGATGATACGATTCTTCTTCATCCAATTTTTTTAATGCTTTTTCAAGCGGACAAGCCCCGCCGATATGAATAATTCGAGGCCTAACAAAATCGAACGATTGTACCCGGTCGTAAAATTCATCCAGCCCTATTCGAATATCTTCTCTCATAATATCAAACGCTACAAAAGGTTCATGCGTAAACTGATAGCGTGTACCATGGGCTTGAGCTAACCATTCACCACAAAGGCGTTCTCCGTTTTTCAGCAACCCATTAAAGCGAGATTGATTATCGTGAACCCAACCGGCAAAGAGAATATGCTGTTTGAATTTTGAACTTTCCGCTCGATAGCCGGACCGAACAAGCGGAATAATTTCATCGTTTATCTTGGCAATGGCTACATTACTGCCGTCAAGTTTCTCCTGGACAAATACCACTTCATGTTTAGATCTGGTTTTTTCTAAGCAAATATTTGCCTGCTGTTTTGGTATGCAATGTTCTCCCGGTCCTAATCGGCTATTAGGAAGATGCGGAATTGAGCCATATGCTTTATGTCCTAAAGGTTTCATATTTTTTTTACTCCTTTTTGAAAGAATTTACTACAGCAACCACAGTTTTATTAAGAATCGTTTTCACGAAATTTCCACCTGCTTCGATTATTTCATTCTTATCCTCATGTGTAAGGTTATCTGCTACCCTCGATACAACTCCTTTACGCTTTTTCTTCGGATTTTCAGCCGGCTCTTGTTGTGTCTTGCCGGAGCTTACTCGGTTTTCAGTGGCTCCGGCATTGTTGTTTAAGAGAAATTCCTTCTTTTCGGTGTATTGTGCATTTATATCGCTCATGATATTCTGATTTTTCTCTGTGTTATTACCGGGAATATCAGGATGATGTTTTTTAACAAGAGCTGCATACCGTTTTCTTAGCCCCTGAAGAGTTTTTATATCGTCGAAGTATCTCATTTTTTGCTATGATGTAATGGTTTTTTGAATTTTTCTCCCGCTCTGACCTTGTTTAACAAGTAATTGTACTCCTCTTCTCCGCATATCTCAATTAATTTCTTTACCCATGATACAGGTACATCAATTCCTTGCAGATATTTCGATAAAGTCTGCGGTTTTAATTCAGCTTGTGCAGCAAATTTGCTTTGAGTGATGCCATACCATTGC
>CAZVNO010000103.1:1403-3233 GCA_964628715.1 uncultured Gammaproteobacteria bacterium
ACTTTTCTTCCTTTTTCTTGGGTGTTGGCTCTTCGGAATCCTCTTTTTTCATCTCGATTTCCGCCTTTTTCTTACTCATGAAGAACTCTCCCGTACTCTCGCGGTCTCTTGCATACTCTCGCGGTCTCTTGCGTACTCTCGTGGACTCTCGCGGACATTTCCGTCATTTTCGCTTTGTAAATCATCAGAATTTCCATCGTTATTGACTGAATCATATATTGGTTTTAAGCGTTCGGGTAATTCCTGCGGTGATTTTCCGCTTTGTAAATACATGTCAATTTCAAAAAGAGGGTTCACAACATATAAACCGAGTACATGTGCGGGTATTAAGTCTTCCGTGCGTACAAGAAAACCATCGGTAAAGGCCGATTTTGGCAGTTTTGATTGATCTTGAAATATAGGACATAGAAACCTACATACAGTGTTACCATTGATAAGCCGTTCATGAACAATAAATACATTGTAAATGAAAGGAAGGGCATCTTTTTTAATGACAAAGTCATCAACATCCAGAATTTTTTTATTGAATGGGTTTAATATTCCGCTCATTGTAATATTACCTCTCTTTTTTGATTAGCTCTTGCACTTTGTAATTCAATTAACAATCTCTCAATACGGTCTTCACGTAAAGCAAGCGTTTTTTGTAAGGCTTCGTTTTGAGTCGTGCATTCTCGTAGCTCTATTTTAGCATCTCTTGCCTTGATTCGTTCCGCAAGAAGCTCTTTCTCCAGCTCTGTCGGTTCTATTCGCTTTTGTGATTGTAAGTTTCTCTCGGCTTCCTTTTCCATTCCGGCATTCATTCCTGCATGGTATATTTTTTGGATTTCAGCTTGTGTTAAAGTAAATGTTGTAAGTATGAAGTCTGTTATCTCTAACCCAATTTTCAGTTTTGCGACACTGAATTTTGTGTTTTTCAAATGTGCTTCGATTGCAATCACGTCTTTGCTCGTTAATTGCCGTTTGGATAGTTCGATTTTAATCTTCTTAGTTCGCTCCGGAACGGGCGTAAAGCCGCGTAGAAGCTCTATGTAGAGTATAAGCCCATCGAACCACTCGGAAAAGTTCCATGAGCTTTGTTGAAAATGATTGAGAGTTACTTGTCTCAATTCCTTTTTCACCGGGTGAGCGACATGTACGCCGCTCGATGCTGCCATTGTCATTGTCATTTTTTGACTCCCTGTTGTTGTAAAATCATTTCTAATTCATCACGTGGAATAAAAACCGTATCTGTTACCGAATCCGGATTTTCTCGTTTTGCTCGGCTTGTACGCACTGCATAACGCTTTTTAGGAAGGATTGTACGGTACTTTTCCCTCGTGTCCGTATCTATGGGTAAAAACTGCTTAAAAACCTTCTGTTGGCGGTTTATGGCGCGTTTAATGGTCTCCACGGGGTCTGGTTCAGCACAGATAAAGCATAATGAAGCTACGATAGTCTCCCACGTGAGCAATTCACCGTACTGTTTTTGGCGAAGGTTTAGATAATCGTTGAATATTGAGCAAATCTGTGGGTCATACGCACCACGTGGAAGATGCACGGCGGCAACAACGATTTCAAGAAAAAACTTCTCCATAAGCGATTTTGAAAAAATTTGGAAAAACCCCGGGCGCGCCAAAAGCGAAATTTTCCCCCACACCCCGAAATTCAAATACATAATTGGCATTTCTGTCATTAAATCATTAAAAGAATAATTAATAAAAAGAAAAAGAAAATAATGCGCATGTGCGCGCGTGAGAAAGAATCTTGAGAATCTCTAAGAATCTTGAGAATATTGAAGTTCTTTCAAAATATCTCTTGCCTTTCGGAATCCATTACGGTCTGATGACCGTT